>NZ_JBKFSQ010000002.1:0-231727 GCF_046569525.1 Salmonella sp. 741265055_HSA
CTCCCGGCAGATTTGTCGTTCACCCCAGTCACATAGTTATCTATGCTCCTGGGGATTCACTCCCTTGCCGCCTTTAAGCAACTCGAATTATTTTGGGTATAGTGAGCGATGTTTGCACAATTCTTAATACTCACCGGAGCGCGAGCCGCGCCGTCGCGTCGGTAAATTATGGTACAATCCCGCCAATCTTTATTTCACTCAGGTGAGGTCCTGCGACCAATGGCACAGCTATATTTCTACTATTCGGCAATGAATGCGGGTAAGTCGACTGCACTGCTGCAATCTTCATACAATTATCAGGAACGCGGGATGCGTACCGTCGTATATACGGCGGAAATCGACGATCGTTTCGGCGCAGGCAAAGTCAGCTCTCGTATCGGTTTGTCGTCGCCGGCAAAATTGTTTAACCAAAATACATCCTTGTTTGAAGAGATTCGTGCCGAGAGCGCGCGGCAGACAATACATTGCGTGTTAGTCGACGAAAGCCAGTTTTTGACTCGCCAGCAGGTTTATCAATTATCCGAGGTTGTCGACAAATTAGATATTCCAGTACTTTGCTATGGGCTACGAACAGACTTTCGTGGGGAGCTCTTTGTCGGCAGCCAATACTTGCTGGCATGGTCAGATAAGCTGGTGGAATTAAAAACTATCTGTTTCTGCGGTCGTAAAGCCAGTATGGTTCTGCGCCTCGATCAGGACGGCAGGCCTTATAATGAAGGCGAACAGGTGGTTATTGGCGGGAATGAACGCTACGTTTCAGTTTGCCGTAAGCATTATAAGGACGCGCTGGAGGAGGGCTCACTGACGGCGATTCAGGAGCGTCATCGGCACATATGATACCTGAGGTAAAGATCGGCTTATAAAACGCCCTGTAGCACTTTGGACGTCATTATTCAGGCCTCATGACGAAGGGCGTGCCGTGAGCGCGTAGGCCAGATGATAAGCATAGCGCCTTCAGGCATCAGATAAACAGGTAAAACAAAAAACGGCCTCAATTGAGGCCGTTATTGGTCATGCTAAAGCAGATAACGAATTAAGCGGATTTTTTCGCTTTCTTCTCTGCTTTCGGTGCGGCAACGACGTCTTTCTTCGCTGCAACTTCACCTTCGGTGAAATCACGACCGTAGTAGGTATCCAGCAGAATCTGTTTCAGTTCGGAGATCAGCGGATAACGCGGGTTAGCGCCGGTGCACTGGTCATCGAAGGCATCTTCAGACAGTTTGTCAACGTGTGCCAGGAAGTCAGCTTCCTGTACGCCTGCTTCACGGATAGACTTAGGAATGCCCAGCTCAGCTTTAATGCTTTCCAGCCATGCCAGCAGTTTTTCAATCTTAGCGGCGGTACGGTCGCCCGGCGCGCTCAGGCCCAGGTGGTCAGCAATTTCAGCGTAACGACGGCGTGCCTGCGGACGATCGTACTGGCTGAAAGCGGTCTGCTTGGTCGGGTTGTCATTCGCGTTGTAGCGGATAACGTTACAAATCAGCAGGGCGTTCGCCAGACCGTGCGGAATGTGGAACTGAGAGCCCAGTTTGTGCGCCATGGAGTGACATACACCGAGGAAGGCGTTGGCAAACGCGATACCGGCGATAGTCGCCGCACTGTGAACACGTTCACGCGCAACCGGGTTTTTAGACCCTTCGTGGTAAGACGCCGGCAGGTTTTCTTTCAGCAGTTTCAGAGCCTGCAGAGCCTGACCGTCAGAGAACTCAGAAGCCAGTACGGAAACGTAAGCTTCCAGGGCGTGAGTAACGGCATCCAGACCACCGAACGCACACAGGGACTTCGGCATATCCATCACCAGGTTGGCATCGACAATCGCCATATCCGGGGTCAGGGCATAGTCAGCCAGCGGATATTTCTGACCGGTTGCATCGTCGGTCACAACCGCAAACGGTGTGACTTCAGAACCAGTACCGGAAGTGGTGGTGACGGCGATCATTTTCGCTTTCACGCCCATTTTCGGGAACTTGTAGATACGTTTACGGATGTCCATAAAGCGCAGCGCCAGTTCTTCGAAGTGGGTTTCCGGATGTTCGTACATGACCCACATGATTTTCGCGGCGTCCATCGGAGAACCACCGCCCAGCGCGATGATCACGTCTGGTTTGAAGGAGTTAGCCAGCTCAGCGCCTTTGCGAACAACGGTAAGAGTCGGGTCGGCTTCAACTTCGAAGAAGACTTCGGTTTCAACACCCGCCGCTTTCAGCACAGAGGTGATCTGGTCTGCGTAGCCGTTGTTGAACAGGAAGCGGTCAGTCACGATGAGCGCACGTTTGTGGCCATCAGTAATCACTTCATCCAGCGCGATGGGCAGAGAGCCACGGCGGAAGTAGATAGATTTCGGAAGTTTGTGCCACAACATGTTTTCAGCTCGCTTAGCAACGGTTTTCTTGTTGATCAGGTGTTTCGGACCAACGTTTTCAGAGATGGAGTTACCACCCCAGGAACCACAACCCAACGTCAGGGAAGGTGCGAGTTTGAAGTTGTACAGGTCGCCGATACCACCCTGAGAGGCCGGGGTGTTGATCAGGATACGCGCGGTTTTCATCATCTGACCGAAGTAAGCAACGCGTTCTGGCTGGTTATCCTGGTCAGTGTACAGGCAAGAGGTGTGACCGATACCGCCCATTGCGACCAGTTTTTCTGCTTTTTCTACCGCTTCTTCGAAATCTTTCGCACGATACATCGCCAGAGTCGGAGACAGTTTTTCGTGTGCGAACGGTTCGCTTTCGTCAACGACCGTAACTTCACCGATCAGAATCTTGGTGGTTTCTGGTACGGAGAAGCCTGCCAGTTCAGCGATTTTGTAGGCTGGCTGACCGACGATAGCGGCGTTCAGAGCGCCATTTTTCAGGATAACGTTTTGAACCGCTTTCAGCTCCTGGCCCTGCAGCATGTAGCCGCCGTGGCTGGCGAATCGTTCGCGAACGGCATCATAGACGGAATCAACAACGACAACAGACTGTTCAGAAGCACAGATTACGCCGTTATCGAAGGTTTTAGACATCAGAACAGACGCCACAGCGCGTTTGATATCCGCGGTTTCGTCGATAACAACAGGGGTATTACCTGCGCCTACGCCGATAGCCGGTTTACCGGAGCTGTATGCTGCTTTAACCATGCCCGGACCGCCAGTGGCGAGGATCAGGTTAATATCCGGGTGGTGCATCAGCGCATTAGACAGTTCTACGGAAGGTTGATCGATCCAGCCAATCAGATCTTTCGGCGCGCCGGCAGCGATAGCTGCTTGCAGAACGATATCTGCCGCTTTGTTGGTTGCCTCTTTAGCGCGCGGATGCGGAGAAAAGATGATGGCGTTACGGGTCTTCAGGCTAATCAGCGATTTGAAGATGGCGGTAGAGGTTGGGTTAGTGGTTGGAACGATACCGCAAATAATGCCGATAGGTTCAGCAATGGTGATGGTCCCGAAGGTGTCGTCTTCAGACAGCACGCCGCAGGTTTTTTCATCTTTATAAGCATTGTAAATATATTCAGAAGCGAAGTGGTTTTTAATCACTTTATCTTCGATGATACCCATACCGGATTCGGCGACGGCCATTTTGGCCAGCGGAATGCGGGCATCAGCGGCGGCCAGAGCGGCGGCGCGGAAGATTTTGTCGACCTGTTCTTGAGTGAAACTGGCATATTCACGCTGGGCTTTTTTTACACGCTCTACGAGTGCGTTAAGTTCAGCGACATTAGTAACAGCCATAATGCTCTCCTGATAATGTTAAACTTTTTTAGTAAATCATCTGCGCGATACGTGAGTATAGACAGATCGACGATACTTTGTATAAATGCCTGAAATTCAGGTGGTTACTTAACGTCCGTTTCGCTCTGATTTACTAAAAGAGCTTCTGCGTTAGTATCATTTAACTCTAACGCGTTACGTCCAGGTGGCGTAAGCAAGATTACTCACTTCTGAGTAGCGATTGTGTGATCTAAATCAAGATTACGCAAAGCTGACACCTTTCAGCAGGCCATTTTAGCCTTTTATGTAAATTGTTAAGAAATCGTTGTCATGAAGAGTAAGTGGATTAGCATAACGAGTACATATAAATAACAGCGATGAATGGATGAAATTAGGTGTAGATAAGAGGTGAACTATGCGAATAAAAGGCGTATCTTCTGCGCGTTTTGATCATTAACGAACATTGACTTCATCCGGCTAACGCTTCGGAGCTAACCGTGATTCAACCGCTTTTTGATTTTCCTGTTTACTTTAAGTTTTTTATCGGGCTCTTTGCGCTGGTTAACCCGGTGGGGATTATTCCCGTTTTCATCAGCATGACCAGCTACCAGACGGCCACGGCGCGTAATAAAACTAACCTCACCGCGAATCTGTCGGTCGCGATTATCTTGTGGAGTTCCTTATTCCTCGGAGATGGCATCCTGCAGTTGTTTGGTATTTCTATTGATTCGTTCAGAATTGCGGGCGGTATCCTGGTTGTCACCATTGCAATGTCGATGATCAGCGGGAAGCTGGGGGAAGATAAACAAAACAAGCAAGAAAAGTCAGAGACGGCCATACGCGAGAGCATTGGCGTTGTGCCGTTAGCGCTGCCGTTAATGGCGGGGCCAGGGGCGATTAGCTCCACTATCGTCTGGGGGACGCGTTATCACAGCATCGCGCATTTGCTTGGTTTTTCAGTTGCTATTGCGCTTTTTGCGCTTTGCTGCTGGGGCGTGTTCCGTATGGCGCCGTGGCTGGTTCGTTTGCTGGGGCAAACCGGTATCAACGTTATTACCCGAATCATGGGGCTGTTGTTAATGGCGCTCGGCATCGAATTTATTGTCACAGGAATAAAAGGTATTTTCCCCGGCTTGCTCAACTAAACTCCCACCTGTTGATTTACAGGCGGCGCCCTAAGGGGGCCGCCTTGTGACATTCCCAGTGACATTCCCACGTAACACTTCTTACTTTGATAAGCATTCAGCGTTTTAATGATAAAAAATACTAATATAATCTAACGATATTTATTTTTATTAATCAATCTATTATCAACATTACTGAGTCGGTGAGATGCGGTAGGTCTGTTATTTTATTCACACCATACTCTGGGGCTTGATGAAGGATTATTGAAATGTTATTAGTTGTTTCAGCTCCATCGTAGATGAATGTGCTAAATAATGAGCATTTGTTAAATGTGTGTGTGTTTTATGGCGCAGGCATATCCTACAGAGTGACAAAGAGATGCTTTTCTGGCAACTCATTGATGAAAAACAATAAATTGAATTTTTTAACATTCTTTAACTGTTTTTCTGGGCAGGAAATTTTCCATAAAAGAGAATTGGTTAACAAAATTGTAAAATGAATTGGCGGTTCAGAAACGCATTTGATACTTTTCGGCCAAACATTTTGCAGAAGATTTCACATTGTTGATAACTATTTTCATTTAGATGGTTGACAGAAGTAACGTGCGACGTGGGCAGGTACGTCGTATACCGAATCGACGAAAGGCGATCGAACGAATCGTCAGAAAATAAATAAAGTCGGTGATAGCAAAAGCAGTGACAGACCTGGCAGTACACCACCAGTGCTGTACAGGAACCCTGACGGGATTAAACAGGCTGGTAAAAACCAGTAATTATAATGAGTGGAGTACAAACACAATGTCTAACATCACGAAAAAAAGTTTGATTGCAGCGGGAATACTCACTGCGCTCATCGCCGCCAGCGCCGCGACTGCGGCAGACGTGCCCGCCGGCGTTCAGTTAGCCGACAAGCAAACGTTGGTACGTAATAATGGATCAGAAGTGCAGTCTCTCGACCCGCATAAAATTGAAGGCGTGCCGGAATCGAACGTCAGCCGTGACCTCTTCGAAGGCTTATTAATTAGTGATGTCGAGGGGCATCCTTCACCGGGCGTCGCGGAGAAATGGGAAAATAAAGATTTTAAAGTCTGGACATTCCATCTACGTGAAAATGCGAAATGGTCAGATGGTACGCCCGTCACCGCCCATGATTTCGTTTATAGCTGGCAACGCCTGGCCGATCCTAATACGGCATCGCCGTACGCCAGCTATCTGCAATACGGTCATATCGCTAATATCGATGACATTATCGCCGGTAAAAAACCCGCCACCGATCTGGGGGTAAAAGCGCTTGATGATCACACCTTTGAAGTGACCTTAAGTGAGCCGGTGCCTTATTTCTACAAATTGTTGGTCCACCCTTCAGTGTCTCCTGTACCGAAATCAGCGGTCGAAAAATTTGGCGATAAATGGACGCAACCGGCCAATATTGTCACTAACGGCGCTTATAAGTTAAAAAACTGGGTGGTGAACGAACGTATCGTGCTGGAGCGTAACCCGCAATACTGGGATAACGACAAAACCGTCATCAATCAGGTAACTTATTTGCCTATCTCTTCGGAGGTGACGGATGTCAACCGCTACCGCAGCGGCGAGATCGATATGACTTATAACAATATGCCGATCGAATTATTCCAGAAACTGAAGAAAGAGATCCCGAATGAAGTTCGCGTAGACCCTTATTTGTGTACCTATTATTACGAAATTAATAATCAAAAAGCGCCATTTAACGATGTCCGCGTGCGTACCGCGCTGAAACTGGCGTTAGATCGCGACATTATTGTTAATAAGGTTAAAAATCAGGGCGATTTACCCGCTTATAGCTACACGCCGCCATATACCGATGGCGCAAAACTGGTAGAGCCTGAGTGGTTCAAATGGTCCCAGCAAAAGCGTAATGAAGAAGCGAAGAAATTGTTGGCTGAAGCCGGCTTTACGGCGGATAAGCCCTTAACATTCGACCTGCTGTATAACACCTCCGATCTGCATAAAAAACTGGCCATTGCCGTGGCGTCTATCTGGAAGAAAAATCTGGGCGTCAATGTGAATCTGGAGAATCAGGAATGGAAAACCTTCCTGGATACCCGTCATCAGGGCACCTTTGATGTTGCCAGAGCCGGGTGGTGCGCAGATTATAATGAACCGACCTCGTTCCTGAATACTATGTTGTCCGACAGTTCAAATAACACCGCGCATTATAAGAGCCCGGCGTTTGATAAGCTGATTGCCGACACGCTGAAAGTGGCGGACGATACACAGCGCAGCGAACTGTACGCTAAAGCGGAGCAGCAGTTAGATAAAGACTCGGCTATTGTGCCGGTGTATTACTACGTTAACGCGCGCCTGGTGAAACCCTGGGTGGGCGGGTATACCGGTAAAGACCCGCTGGATAATATTTATGTGAAAAACTTATATATTATCAAACATTAATGGCAAGACATGGGACAACTGCGGTTGTCCCATGGTGTCTTTTTTCATCGCACTATAACTTTCCCTGGCGGATCTGTTTGTCACGTCCGGGAAGTAAAGGCACAGGCCAGAAGGTACGGGCAATGTTGAAATTTATTTTACGCCGCTGTCTGGAAGCGATTCCGACGCTGTTTATTCTTATTACCATCTCTTTCTTTATGATGCGCCTCGCGCCGGGGAGTCCTTTTACCGGCGAGCGCGCATTGCCGCCGGAAGTGCTGGCCAATATTGAAGCAAAATATCATCTGAACGATCCCATCATGACGCAGTACTTCAGCTACCTGAAGCAGCTGGCGCATGGCGATTTTGGACCATCGTTTAAATACAAAGATTACACGGTCAACGATCTGGTTGCCGCCAGCTTCCCCGTTTCGGCGAAACTTGGCGCTGCCGCTTTTTTGCTGGCGGTCATTATTGGTGTCAGCGCTGGCGTGATTGCCGCGCTAAAGCAAAATACGCGATGGGATTATACGGTGATGGGATTTGCCATGACCGGCGTCGTTATCCCCAGTTTTGTGGTAGCGCCGCTACTGGTGATGGTCTTTGCGATAACCTTGCAATGGCTGCCTGGCGGCGGCTGGAACGGCGGGGCGTTAAAATTTATGATCCTGCCGATGGTCGCGCTTTCACTGGCCTATATTGCCAGCATCGCTCGTATTACACGCGGCTCGATGATTGAAGTTCTGCATTCGAACTTTATTCGTACCGCGCGGGCAAAAGGATTACCGATGCGCAGAATCATCTTCCGCCATGCGTTAAAACCTGCGCTGCTGCCGGTTTTATCCTATATGGGGCCAGCCTTTGTCGGCATTATTACCGGCTCAATGGTGATTGAAACGATTTATGGCTTACCGGGCATTGGGCAGCTTTTCGTTAATGGCGCGCTCAACCGCGATTACTCGCTGGTGTTAAGTTTGACCATTCTAGTCGGGGCGCTGACCATATTATTTAACGCCATTGTCGATGTGCTCTATGCCGTTATCGACCCGAAAATTCGCTATTGATACTGGAGCTCGCGATGATGTTAAGTAAGAAAAACAGCGAGACGCTGGAAAATTTCAGTGAAAAGCTGGAGGTGGAAGGCCGCAGCCTTTGGCAAGATGCCCGTCGGCGCTTTATGCATAACCGTGCGGCGGTGGCTAGTCTTATTGTCCTGTTTCTGATAGCCCTGTTCGTGACAGTAGCGCCTATGCTGTCGCAATTTACCTATTTCGATACCGACTGGGGCATGATGTCCAGCGCGCCGGATATGGCGTCCGGCCACTATTTCGGCACTGACTCTTCCGGGCGCGATCTGTTGGTGCGCGTTGCCATCGGCGGGCGTATCTCATTGATGGTCGGGATTGCCGCCGCGCTGGTGGCGGTCATTGTCGGAACGCTGTATGGCTCGCTGTCCGGGTATCTGGGCGGCAAAATTGATTCTGTGATGATGCGTTTGTTGGAGATCCTCAACTCGTTCCCGTTTATGTTCTTTGTGATTTTGCTGGTGACGTTTTTTGGGCAGAACATTCTGTTGATTTTCGTCGCCATCGGCATGGTCTCCTGGCTTGATATGGCGCGTATCGTGCGTGGCCAAACCCTAAGTCTTAAACGTAAAGAGTTCATCGAAGCCGCGCAGGTGGGTGGTGTGTCGACCGCCAGCATTGTGATCCGCCATATTGTGCCTAACGTCCTGGGCGTAGTAGTAGTGTATGCATCGTTGCTGGTGCCCAGCATGATTCTGTTTGAGTCTTTCCTCAGTTTCCTGGGGCTTGGGACGCAGGAACCGTTAAGCAGTTGGGGAGCGTTGTTGAGCGATGGCGCAAATTCAATGGAAGTCTCACCGTGGCTGCTGCTGTTTCCGGCTGGCTTTCTCGTGGTGACGTTATTCTGTTTTAACTTTATTGGCGATGGCCTGCGTGATGCCCTCGACCCGAAAGATCGTTAAGGAGTACAGCCATGAGCTTATCAGAAACCGCAAGCGCGACTCAGGCGCAGCAACCGGCGAATGTACTGCTGGAGGTAAACGATCTTCGTGTTACGTTCGCTACGCCTGATGGCGATGTGACGGCGGTCAACGATCTGAACTTTACGCTTCGCGCTGGAGAAACGTTAGGTATTGTTGGCGAGTCTGGATCGGGGAAATCGCAAACGGCGTTCGCATTAATGGGACTGCTGGCGACGAATGGTCGAATCGGCGGTTCTGCGACCTTTAACGGACGTGAAATTCTTAATCTACCTGAGCGCGAACTGAATACGCTGCGCGCAGAACAGATTTCGATGATTTTTCAGGACCCGATGACCTCGCTAAATCCTTATATGCGTGTTGGGGAGCAGTTAATGGAAGTCCTGATGCTGCATAAAGGAATGAGCAAAGCGGAAGCTTTTGAAGAGTCCGTCAGAATGCTGGATGCCGTAAAAATGCCGGAAGCGCGCAAACGGATGAAAATGTACCCGCACGAATTTTCCGGCGGAATGCGTCAACGTGTGATGATTGCGATGGCGCTGTTGTGCAGGCCGAAACTGCTTATTGCCGATGAGCCTACCACCGCGCTTGATGTTACCGTGCAGGCGCAGATTATGACCTTGCTTAATGAGCTAAAGCGCGAATTTAATACCGCCATTATCATGATTACCCACGATCTGGGCGTGGTCGCGGGTATTTGCGATAAGGTCCTGGTAATGTATGCCGGGCGTACCATGGAATACGGTAAGGCGCGCGATGTCTTTTATCAGCCCGTTCATCCGTATTCGATAGGCCTGCTTAATGCGGTGCCACGTCTGGATAGCGAGGGGGCTGAAATGCTGACGATTCCGGGCAATCCTCCCAATTTATTGCGTTTGCCTACAGGTTGTCCGTTCCAGCCGCGTTGTCCTCATGCGATGGAGATCTGCAATAATGCGCCGCCACTTGAAGCGTTCAGTCCTGGTCGTTTGCGCGCCTGTTTTAAACCGGTGGAGGAACTGCTATGAATGCTGTGATTGAACAACGTAAAGTTCTCCTCGAAATCGCCGATCTGAAAGTCCATTTTGATATCAAAGAAGGGAAGCAGTGGTTCTGGCAACCGCCGAAAACCCTGAAAGCGGTGGACGGCGTTACGCTACGCCTGTATGAAGGCGAAACGCTGGGCGTGGTGGGCGAATCCGGCTGCGGCAAGTCGACGTTTGCACGCGCCATTATTGGTCTGGTGAAGGCGACAGACGGTAAAGTCGCCTGGCTGGGAAAAGATCTGTTGGGCATGAAAGCGGATGAGTGGCGCGAGGTGCGCAGCGATATCCAGATGATTTTCCAGGACCCGCTGGCGTCACTCAACCCGCGAATGACGATTGGCGAAATTATCGCTGAACCGCTGCGCACTTATCATCCTAAGCTTTCGCGCCAGGACGTGCGTGACCGCGTGAAAGCCATGATGCTGAAAGTGGGGCTGTTGCCGAACCTCATCAACCGTTATCCCCATGAGTTTTCCGGGGGGCAGTGCCAGCGCATCGGTATCGCCAGGGCGTTGATCCTGGAACCTAAGCTCATTATTTGCGATGAGCCGGTGTCGGCGCTGGACGTTTCTATTCAGGCGCAGGTAGTGAATTTGCTCCAGCAGTTACAGCGAGAGATGGGGCTGTCGTTGATTTTTATTGCGCACGACCTGGCGGTCGTAAAGCACATATCCGATCGTGTCCTGGTGATGTATCTCGGTCATGCAGTAGAATTGGGCACCTATGATGAGGTGTACCATAATCCACTGCATCCTTATACCAAAGCGCTGATGTCGGCGGTACCGATTCCCGATCCCGATCTGGAGCGAAATAAGAAGATACAATTGCTGGAGGGCGAATTACCTTCGCCCATTAACCCGCCTTCCGGCTGCGTGTTCCGTACACGCTGTCCGATAGCCGGGCCAGAATGCGCGCAAACGCGACCGGTGCTGGAAGGGAGTTTTCGCCATGCCGTTTCCTGCCTTAAAGTAGACCCGTTATAATCGCAAGGGCTGACAATTCGTCAGCCCTTCTTTTAGGTGAGGTTACCGTGTCACTTTCTTTGTCGTCGGTTCGCCGTCGTCTTTATCATAATCTGTTCGATTTGACTACGCGCTCAGGTCGCCGTTTTGAAGGGTTATGCGCGCTGTTTGCGCTGCTTAGCGTACTGGTCATTTTTGTTGAATCAGGCGTAGGAACGGAATATCACCTGACATTTGATGAATGGCATATTTTTGTCTGGCTGGAGCTCTGCGTTACCCTGATATTTACCGGTGAATACTTGCTCAGACTGTTTAGCTGGCCCGAACCGGCAAAATACGTTTTTAGTTTCTGGGGATTTATTGATCTGGTGACGATTTTGCCGCTGTACGTCATGTGGCTGTGGCCGGAAATTAGCCTGAACTATATGTTTGCCTGGCGTGCTATGCGAGCGATTCGCGTGCTGCGTATTCTTAAACTGCTACGCTTTATGCCATCCCTGCGCGTATTCTGGAGCGCCATTATTAGCGCGCGTCATCAGCTTATTCTGTTCTATTCATTTATTGCGATCGTGATGATTATTTTCGGTGCCCTGATGTATCTTATTGAAGGACCGAAATATGGCTTCACGACGCTTAATGCCTCGGTGTATTGGGCGATAGTGACAGTCACAACCGTGGGGTACGGTGATATTACGCCGCATACGCCGCTGGGACGCATTGTCGCGTCGGTGCTTATTTTGATTGGCTATTCGGTGATTGCAATTCCTACAGGACTGATTACCACGCACATGAGCAGCGCGTTTCAAAAACGTCACTGGCAGCGAAAATGTCCGCAGTGCCAGCAAAGCCAGCATGAACATAGCGCGCAATATTGTAACCGATGCGGCAGTAAGCTACCGGATTAAACAGGCTTGCCGGAGGGCGCAATCAAACGCCATCCGGCCTGAACCGCTTATTCGCGCCAGAGAATATGGCACAGCTTGTGGTCCTTTTCCCGGCACAGCAGAACGCGGGCGAAAATGTCGTTAATTTCGCCGTCTTCGGTATCCGCCAGGCCAATCACCACCTCGGCAAAAAAGTCTGGATTCAGGTCAAAATCGACGTGCTCTTGCCAGTCTTCAGCGGGATCAAATAACTCCGCGCCGCCGCGCTCCTCGAATTGCAAATTGAACAGAATGATATCAGCCGGATCAAGATTATCCGCCGCCAGCTCAAGAAAAATATCGTAAGCCTGCTCAAGCGTTTCGTCTTCAGTCAGGCGATTGTTCAGATCCATTTCCATAGTGACTACCTGTTTACTCATGTTGGTCACGTTTTACAGCAATGGACTAAAGAAGTAAAACAATCGCTCGGTAATACGCTGCCATAGCGGACGTTTTACCCACAAACGCGCATCTAACAGGCGGGAGCGCGAAATATAATCGTCCTGTACCGCAGCCAGATCGGCGCCGAAACCCGTATCATCAATGACCAGCGTAATCTCGAAATTAAGCCACAGGCTACGCATGTCGAGATTCACGGTACCGACCAGGCTCAGTTCGCCATCGACCAGCACGCTTTTAGTATGTAACAGCCCGCCTTCGAACTGATAGATTTTCACGCCCGCCGCCAGTAACTCGCTGAAAAAGGCGCGACTGGCCCAGCCGACGAGCAGTGAATCGTTTTTACGGGGCAGGATAATACTGACATCCACGCCGCGCTGCGCAGCGGTACAAATGGCGTGCAGCAGATCGTCGCTGGGGACGAAATATGGCGTGGTCATAATTAAATATTCGCGCGCAGCATAGGTGGCGGTTAATAGTGCCTGGTGAATGAGATCTTCCGGAAAACCAGGACCGGAAGCAATGGTATGAATGGTATGCCCGCTGGCCTGCTCAAACGGCATAATATTCACGTCCGGCGGGGGAGGCAGAATGCGTTTACCCGTCTCGATTTCCCAATCGCAGGAGTAAACAATCCCCATTGCTGTCGCCACGGGGCCCTCCATCCGCGCCATCAAATCGACCCATTGTCCAACGCCGGCATCCTGTTTGAAAAAACGCGGGTCCACCATATTCATACTGCCGGTATAGGCGATGTAATTGTCAATCATCACCATTTTACGGTGCTGGCGAAGATCCATACGGCGTAAAAAGACGCGCATCAGATTCACCTTCAGCGCCTCTACGACTTCAATGCCAGCGTTACGCATCATGGCCGCCCAGGGGCTGCGGAAGAAAGCGACGCTACCCGCGGAGTCCAGCATAAGCCGGCAGTGGATGCCGCGGCGGGCGGCGGCCATTAACGATTCAGCGACCTGATCCGCCATGCCGCCTGGCTGCCAGATGTAAAACACCATTTCGATATTATGCCGCGCCAGTTGGATATCGCGAATAAGCGCCTGCATGACATCATCGGAGTCGGTAAGCAATTGCAACTGGTTGCCTTTGACGCCCGCAATCCCCTGACGTCGTTCGCACAGCTTAAACAAGGACGATGCGACGCTACTGTTTTCTTGCGCGAAAATGTGTTTGCAGGCTTTGAGGTCATTCAACCATTTGGCAGTAGACGGCCACATGGCGCGGGCACGCTCGGCGCGACGTTTGCCTAAATGCAATTCGCCCACGGACAAATAGGCGATGATCCCGACCAGCGGAAGGATATAGATGATTAACAACCAGGCCATTGCGGAGGGAACTGCGCGCCGTTTCATTAGAATACGTAATGTGACGCCGGCAATGAGAACCCAGTATCCCAAAATGACCAGCCAACTCACCACGGTGTAGAAGGTTGTCATAACTTTAAAAATCCTTTAGAAAGCGTGTTGTTAAGAGTTTACGCGTCAGGATTCACATGGCAAATAAAAACACGGGAAAAGCGCTGGTCTGCATCCGGCGAGGGGGTATAATAGCGCTCCTGTTACAGTGAGAGTCGTAAACATGAAGCGTAGTAGAACGGAAGTGGGGCGCTGGCGAATGCTACGTCAGGCGAGCCGCCGTAAAGCGCGTTGGCTTGAAGGGCAATCACGCCGTAATATGCGTATCCATACCATCAGGAAATGCATCTTTAATCGTCAGCGTAATTCATTACTCTTTGCGATTCACGGTGTGTGAGCCAGTAAGGGCACCGTATGCGGTGCCCAACAGGCCATCCTCTTTAAAAGATCTTCTTATATGGTTTGACCGAAACCTGCGCATAGACGCCCGCTGCGACGTAGGGGTCCGCATCAGCCCAGGATTGCGCTGCTTCTAAAGATTCAAATTCAGCAATCACCGTTGACCCGGTAAATCCGGCTATCCCAGGATCGTTACTGTCCACAGCGGGCATCGGCCCGGCAGTTAATAATCGCCCTTCATCATGCAGAAGTTGCAGGCGCGCCAGATGCGCGGGCCGTACCGAGAGGCGTTTTTCAAGCGAGTTGGCATTATCCTGAGCGTAAATAACATACAGCACGGGTAGAGCTCCTTAATCGGTAAAAGTTGCTGATTACGTTATTGGAAAGGGCCTTTATCTGCAATGTAAAGATACCGACTTTGTTAAACATGCACATTTTGTGTGGTGTTTTTGTGCGATATCATCTTTTAAATGCCGCTATCGGCAATGCCTTATTGAATATGATTGCTATTTGCATTTAAAATTCAGCTCTGGTTTTTCAACTGAAACGATTATGACTTCAATGACCCTTGATTTACCTCGTCGCTTTCCCTGGCCGACACTCCTTTCCGTAGGCATTCATGGTGCTGTAGTGGCGGGTTTGCTCTATACCTCGGTACATCAGGTTATTGAATTGCCTGCGCCAGCGCAGCCTATCACGGTGACAATGGTTTCACCCGCTGACCTGGAGCCACCCCAGGCGGTTCAGCCGCCGCCGGAGCCGGTGGTTGAACCCGAACCGGAGCCAGAGCCGATCCCTGAACCGCCTAAAGAAGCGCCCGTGGTGATTGAGAAACCCAAACCCAAACCTAAGCCAAAACCCAAGCCAAAACCGAAACCGGTGAAAAAGGTTGAAGAGCAGCCGAAGCGCGAAGTCAAACCGGCCGCGCCGCGTCCTGCCTCACCGTTTGAAAATAGCGCCCCGGCGCGGCCAACAAGCAGCACCGCGTCGGCGACCAGCAAGCCGGCGGTGAGCGTGCCCACTGGACCTCGCGCTCTGAGCCGTAACCAGCCGCAGTATCCGGCGCGAGCACAGGCGTTACGTATTGAAGGCCGCGTAAAGGTGAAGTTTGACGTGACCGCTGCTGGGCGAGTGGAAAATGTACAGATTCTGTCCGCGCAGCCAGCCAATATGTTTGAGCGTGAAGTTAAGAATGCGATGCGCAAATGGCGCTATGAAGCAGGCAAGCCGGGTTCCGGGCTGGTGGTCAATATTATCTTCCGTCTGAACGGTACGGCGCAGATTGAGTAATCTCTGACGCCGCCAGTAGGAATATACCATTACCTGCTGGCGGCGTAAGTTGTTACCTGAAGGGCATACTTAACCCTGAACCGGGAGCGGGCGGGGTTTACCGTCCGGATCGACGGCAACATAAATAAACAGCGCCTCGGTGGCCTTGTAGCGCTGTCCAATCGGTTCTGACGCGACTTTTTTCACCCAGACTTCAATATTGATGCTAATAGACGTCGTACCGCGTTTAACGCAGCGCGCGTAGCAGCATACGACATCGCCAACCGCGACGGGGCGCAGAAATGTCATTCCTTCCACGCGTACGGTTACAACCCGACCGTGCGCGATCTCTTTGGCCAGTATCGCGCCGCCAATATCCATTTGCGACATCAGCCAGCCGCCAAAAATATCGCCGTTCGCATTGGTATCGGCAGGCATGGCCAATGTACGTAAAACCAGCTCGCCCTGAGGAGTATTATCCATTGTTGTCATTGTAAACCGACTATCAGAAAAAATTACAGCCGCGATGCTACTATGAATTTTGTGTGGAGAATAGTGGGAATAAAGGTACTGACGGGAAAGCGCAGGGCGTAAAGGCGAAGAAAATATCGCCAGGCGTTCGCAGTCTGGCGATGATAAGTTACGGGAGGGTTATGATTTATCTTCCTGTGGCAGATGCCGGTAGATATAGACGCCGCTCAGCAGGGTAAAAATGAGCGTCAGCGCCGTGAGTCCAAAGACCTTAAAGTTGACCCAGATATTTTGCGGCAACCAGAAGGCGATATAAATGTTAGCCAGACCGCATACAATAAAAAACAGCGCCCACGCCAGATTCAGCTTTGACCAGATCTGCTGCGGCAACGCCAGTTCTTTACCTAACATACGTTGGATTAACGGTTTTTTCATCACCCACTGGCTTATTAACAGCGCGCCGGCGAACAGCGCATAAATAACCGTCACCTTCCATTTAATAAATTCATCGTTATGGAAGAAGAGCGTCAGACCGCCGAAGACGGCAACCAGAACAAAGGTAATCAGCGCCATCTTCTCTATTTTCCGATAGCGCACCCAGCTATAAATCAGCACGATTGCCGTCGCGACAATCAGTGCGGAGGTCGCCGCATAGATGTCATAAAGTTTATAAAACGCAAAAAAGACAACCAGCGGTAAAAAATCCAGAAACTGCTTCATTCTTCGATTCCATCATCAACGAGCGTCGAATGCGCCGCGTAACGGCGCATTGCGGATTATTGGCGAATCAACATATACAGGCGGAATAAGTAGATAAGCAATACTGCGGAAATCAGATTGCTCAACGTATTCGCCAGTACAGCGCCTACATTTGGGGTCAGTACAGCGAAGCTGGGCGCGAACAGCAATAGCAATGTTTTAGCCAGTAACCAGCCTATCACCGCGGGCGCGACCAGTCTCATGTTAGCCCAGGCTAAACGCATACTGCTGCGCATTGCGGCAAACACGCCCATTTTCTCTTCAACCAACATCACTGGCGCAAGCGCCAGCACAATGGCCATAATAATCCCCGGAACGACAATCAGCATTATACCGATTTGCACTAACAGGGTAGTCAGAAAAATGAGAATAAACAGTTTAGGCAATGCAGGGGCGCTGGCGCCGATAGCGCGCAGCGCGCTAACCCGATGTCCCGCTGAAACTAACTGAATCATCAGGATGATACCGCCGGCCAGAATAGCGTTGCCGATAAGCCCGGAAAACGTCGAGGCGGCAGAGGCGCGCAACAGGATCTGCTGCTGCTCCGGCGTCATATTTTGTACCAGCTCAAACAGGCCAGCGCTGCCTGCCAGATGTTCTCCTTCACTGAGTTGCGCGATTTGCGCATCGCTGGGTGAAAAGGCATGACCTAAGACCACCGTGATAAATGCGCACAGCAACGAAACCAGCAAGATAGTAATAAATTGATTTCGGAAAAAATTTCCGGCGTCACGGTAAACGGACTTCGCCGTGATAGACATGCACTCTCCTTGAGTTTTGCAGGTGTTAATTTGCGGGCAATTGTACCCTGGATAACTCTACAGTGGCAGCATCAGCAGTTGTATGGAAAAGCATATCTTTGTAAAGCGGCGGTAATCCGTATCGCGCGCGGGCGCGATTGCACGCCTCATTCACTTCGCCTCCTTCGCCCGATATCGAAAATTCGCGACAGGTTGAAGGGCGGTTTTCATAAATAGCGCAACTGACATTTTCACCCGGCGTGCCAATTAGCGCTTTACAGTGCGGCTGTTTTTGGTTGGTACCGGCCATACAACGTAAAAAAGGGGTAACAGGCTCGGTTAATGATGCCGGAACGCGTCCGCTGGCATCGTCGCCTTCAGCCCAATAAAAGGAGACACGGAAATAGGCACAATAGGCACCGCATGTCATGCATGGGTTAAGAACGCTCATGATTCACCTGCAAAAAACTCACGTATCAATAGATTACAACGGAAATTAATCTGTCCCGCAGTGTTCGCGAATCTTAACGCCACGCGCCATTGTGGGACATTGATTACCTTAGCCAGCCTTTATCGCCAGGGCAACAGAGCAGACAAATATTTGCATAGCGTGAATATGTCAAAATTGATCTGAATTACTATAACCAGGATTTTCAATGCAAGTTCTAAATTAATCTGGATCAATAAATGTTAAATTATAAGAACAAATGTGATCTGTGTTAGATCACTTATTACTTCATTGTGGGTATATTCATCACGCTTTTATAACCATAACGATGGAGCGGGTATGAAAAAATTTACAGTGGCGGCACTGGCGTTAACAACTCTTCTCTCAGGTAGCGCGTTCGCGCACGAAGCCGGAGAATTCTTTATGCGCGCAGGCCCGGCAACCGTCAGACCTACAGAAGGGGCGGGTGGTACGCTGGGGCATTTAAACGGGTTTGATGTGAGTAATAACACGCAACTCGGACTGACATTCACTTACATGGCGACGGACAATATCGGGGTTGAATTGCTGGCGGCCACGCCGTTCCGCCATAAGGTGGGTACGGGCGCGACGGGCGATATCGCCACGGTTCACCTGTTGCCGCCAACGTTAATGGCGCAGTGGTACTTCGGCGATTCCAACAGCAAAGTGCGTCCTTATGTCGGCGTGGGGGTGAACTACACCACCTTCTTCGATAACGACTTTAACGATAATGGTAAAAAGGCCGGGCTGTCCGATCTGAGCTTTAAGGATTCCTGGGGCGCGGCAGGGCAAGTTGGGGTAGATTACCTGATTAACCGCGACTGGTTAATTGGCGCCTCTGTCTGGTACATGGATATTGATACTACCGCCAATTATAAAATGGGCGGCGTTCAGCAGCATGACAGCGTGCGTCTGGACCCATGGGTATTTATGTTCTCGGCAGGCTATCGTTTCTAATCGCGTGATGTTGTGACGAAAAAAGACCCCGCCAGGCGGGGTCAAAAAAGGACATGACACACGGATTTTACTTGTCGGAACTCACTTGTCTTCTTTCGGTTCGCCGCAGCCTGGTTCTGCGCCAGTGAGAGGATCAACGGTGGAGTCCGATTTCGTTCTTTCGGCCATCGCTTTGAGCAGCGCCAACTGCTCGTGCGGCAATTTCACTGTCGCCAGGCCATCGCCGCCATCAACAGCAGGCATCGGTTCTGCGACATAGTTGAAGTTCTCATCGCTATTCCAGCTACCTCGCGGATCGTCGCCTTGCGACATGTTGTAGTACACGTCGGTATACTGTTCTACCGGCGGTAATTTACCCGGCGGGAAGTTGTTACGAATCGAATACAGCGCCTTTTCAAAAGAGAGCTGGTGCGCGACTTCACGGGTCATTAAGAAACTGAGCGTGTCTTTTACGCCAGGATCGTCGGTCAGATTAATCAGGCGTTCATAAATGATCTTCGCTCGCGCCTCTGCCGCGATGTTTGAGCGTAGATCGGCTGTGACTTCGCCGATAGTATCAATATAAGCCGCGGTCCACGGTACGCCGCCGGAGTTCGTCAACGCAGGGCCGCCGCCATACAGCAGAGAGGTGATATGGCTGTCATTACCATTCTGCGTCAGCGAGCGATAAAGTTCCGCTTCGCTTTCGGTGCCTTCCGCCAGCTCGCCTTTAGCGCCTTTATTAAGCATTCCTACCAGCGAGCCGATAATTTCCAGATGACTCAGCTCCTCGGTGGCGATGTCCATTAACATCTCTCTACGACCGGCATCATCATCGCTTAAACCTTGCGTGAAGTAGCGGCAGGCGGCCGCCAGTTCGCCCTGTGGGCCGCCAAACTGTTCCAACAGCAGGTTCGCTAATCCAGGATTAGGCTCGCTCACTCGCACAGTATATTGAAGTTGTTTTACGTGTCGAAACATATTGCCTCCTGCTTATTATTTATTTTTTGGCTTCAACGCCATCTGCTTCAGATCGCAGTAAAAATTGTTCTGTTGTCTGCGGAATATGTTTGATAAGCCAGTCAGCCATTTGCATTTCTTCTTTCAGAATGGCTTCAATCGTCGGAATTGAGGCAGTGTCGCCAGCTTTTTTTGCCGCCGCCAGCAGGGAGGTATAACAAGCAATTTCGAACTGCTCGAAAACATAACCGCTGATTGAGCCTTTAACAATTTCATCGGAAGGGAACATGCCACCGATAGATTGCCCCATCGCTGCCATTTTGCTCATGGAGTCTTTCAACACCGAACGGGAAATGCCATTACGGTCCAACACTTCTTCGAGCATGGTAATTTGATGTTTGGTTTCATTAATGTGCTGTTCAATTCTGGCTTTTATACCCTTCATACTTCAAGTTGCTTATGTGTTGGCTACGCTCGTTCACCCCAGTCACATAGTTATCTATGCTCCTGGGGACTCACTCCCTTGCCGCCTTTAAGCAACTCGAATTATTTTGGGTATATATCAGGATAATTTTCAATGCGGCTGGCCATAGATTCAAGCATCGATTCTGCCTGTTTTTCCATGGCATGGGCGTCACGAAGCCAGTCATGATAATGTTCAGTATAATTCATTTTAAATTCCTCAATGCGTGATAATCTGCTCCGATAATAAAACTGGAATCATGCAAGCTGATAACTATAGATATTATTTCGATTTGCGTTCAGCACTTTTATTAACATTGCTGACTGCTAAATCGGTAAGTTTTAAATCAGTTTGTTTTTCCTCGTCGAGGGTTTCTTTGAGTAGTTTTAATGCTTTGCTATAGCCAAGCTGCTCGGCCAGGGTGGCTAGCGTGCCGTAGCTGGCGATTTCGTAATGCTCGACTTTTTGCGCCGCGGCGATAAGCGCTGCATCGCGTACTTCGTTTTTCTCCGTACTTTCGATGACTTCATTGGCTTCTTCAATCAGCCCTTCCATAGCGACGCATTTCATTCTTTTCAATTTAATGCCAGATTCAGATTCGACGATCTGATCAATACGTTCAATCTGACCCTGGGTTTCTTCAAGATGAGATTGAAAGGCCTGGCTTAATTTTTCATTGGACGTAGCTCTGGCAAGTTTAGAAAGAGCCTTGGTTAATTGTTTTTCTGCACTATAGGTGTCTGAAAGTAGATGGATAAAAAGGTCTTCAACGGTTTTGATATTCATAAATCTAATTCTCCTGGGCAAAATACTGCGAGCCAGAAGACTCGCAGATTGCTTGATAAAAGCATGTGTTATATTTACATTACAGTAAATCAGGAATTATCGGATTTACGTCCGCCGTGACTATTCTGGCCACCTTTTTTACCAGCTTCAGAAGCTCGTTGCGGATCGTTTTTGAAATTCCCACCGCTATGTTGACCGCCTTTGCGGCCTGCTTCAGATGCTTTCTCACGATTCTCGGCGAAATTTCCTGAACCACCACGATGTTCGGCCATATTATTTCTCCTGTCTCGTTGTTTGCTGAAAAAATCGGTTTTTAACCGTGTCGACACACTATTAAAATTAGTTGGTTAAACCGATTAGTCAAATTGACGGAAATAGTTGTGATTTACCGCGTAAATAACGCATAAAAAATGGTTTAGAGATAATATATTCTATATTTTCTTTTAGAATAAGCGTTTTAACAGAAAATGCTTTGCATTGTTATTAATAACAAGAGTTACTATCTGCGGCCACAGAAACGTTAACACATTGTTTGTTGACATTTCTTTACATAAAGGAGGGGGAAATTGACGTGAAAACGCGAGAGTTACCGGCGTGATTAGGAGTTTTCTTAGCAAAAATTGACTTCAGACTTTTTGAAAGCTGGACAGGGAATAACACCAAAAAGATTGATGATCTACATCTGAATCGTGATTCTGGTTCGGTGCCAACCTCTCATTAAGCCGCCAGCGTTATGCTGACGGCTTAACCCGTTATGCGCGGCTGGCGGCTTTCATCGCTGAGACAAAGGACCTGAGCTCCGCCAACATCTGTTCGGGAGACGCGAGGTTTTTCTCGATAATCTTGACAATGGCTGAGCCGGAGATAGCGCCAGCCGCCCCGGCACGCACGGCCGCAGACACCTGTTCCGGCGAGGAGATACCGAAGCCCTGTAACGCAGGCGCGGCATGGTACTCTTTAAGCTTCTCAATGAGATGATGCAACGGCAATGCGCCACGGTTTTCCGCGCCGGTGACGCCCGAACGCGAAAGCAGGTAGGTGTAACCGCGGCCGTAAGATGCGACCTGGCGCAGAAGATCGTCATCCGCATTTGGCGGGCAGATGAAGATCGGCGCGATATTATGCCGTAACGCCGCCTGGCGGAAGGGGGCCGATTCTTCAACCGGGACATCTGCGACCAGCACGGAATCTACGCCAACCTGTTCACAACGGGCATAGAATGCATCTATGCCGTTATTGAACACCAGATTTGCGTACATTAGCAGGCCAATCGGAATGGTCGGGTGTTTTTCACGAATCAGCGCCAGCATTTCAAAACACTGAGCCGGCGTGACGCCAGCGGCGAAGGCGCGTAAGTTCGCATTCTGGATGGTAGGGCCATCGGCCAGCGGATCGGAGAAGGGAACCCCCAGCTCCAGAGCGTCGGCGCCAGCGTCAATCAGTGTGTCGATAATTTTCAGTGACTGTTCAATGCCAGGGTCGCCCAGAGTTACGAAGGGGACAAAAGCGCCTTCCCGGCGATCGTTGAGCTGTGCAAATAAATTTTCGTAGCGTTCCATCAGATTTCCCCTCGCGCTTTCAGGATATCGTGTACGGTAAAGATGTCTTTATCTCCGCGGCCAGAGAGATTGACCACCAGCAGTTGCTCTTTTTCCGGCTGCTCGCGCATCATTTTCAGAGCGTGCGCCAACGCGTGGGAGGATTCCAGCGCCGGGATAATTCCCTCATGGCGGCACAACGTTTTGAAGGCTTCCAGCGCCTCATCATCGGTAATGGAGACATAATCCGCGCGTCCGATGCTGTTCAGGTACGCATGTTGCGGCCCAACGGACGGGAAATCGAGCCCGGCGGAAATGGAATAGGACTCTTCAATTTGCCCGTCCGCTGTTTGCATCATCGGCGCTTTCATCCCGAAATAGATGCCAACGCGACCATGTTTAAGCGGCGCGCCATGCTCGCCGGTTTCAATACCGTGACCGCCAGGTTCAACGCCTATTAGCCCGACGCTGGTATCATTAATAAAATCCGCAAACATCCCGATAGCGTTTGAGCCGCCACCGACGCAAGCGATAACGGCATCTGGCAGACGGCCCTCTTTGTCGAGGATTTGCGCTTTCGTCTCTTCGCCAATCATGCGTTGGAACTCGCGAACGATGGTGGGATAGGGATGCGGTCCTGCCGCCGTGCCGAGCATATAGTGCGCGATTTCGTAACTACCGGACCAGTCGCGCAGCGCCTCGTTACAGGCATCTTTTAGCGTAGCGGAGCCGCTATGAACCGGGATGACCTCAGCGCCCATCAGACGCATACGGAAGACGTTCGGCGACTGGCGCTCAACGTCTTTGGCGCCCATATAGATACGGCATTTCAGACCCAGCAGGGCGCTGGCGAGCGCAGAGGCGACGCCGTGCTGACCGGCGCCGGTTTCAGCGATAATCTCGCTTTTCCCCATCCGTTTGGCCAGCAGCGCCTGACCCAGTACCTGATTGGTTTTGTGCGCGCCGCCGTGCAGTAAATCTTCGCGCTTTAAATACAACGTGGTACGCGTACCGGCGGTAATGTTCTGGCATTTCGTCAGCGCGGTGGGGCGTCCCGCGTAGTTTTTTAGCAGATCGGCGAATTGCGCCTGAAATTCAGGATCTTTTTGCGCGCTGACGAAGGCCTCTTCAAGCTGGTTCAGCGCAGGCATCAGGATCTGCGGCACATACATGCCGCCGAATTCACCAAAGTAGGGGTTGAGAAGTGTTGTCATGTTTTTTCCTTAATATGCGCGCAGTGTCTGAAAAACCGAGGCCAGAAGACGAGCATCTTTGATGCCCGGCTGTGACTCCACACCTGAATTAAAATCGAGACCGGCACAGCCGACTTGCGCCGCCTGGACGCAGTTATCGGCCGCCAGCCCGCCCGCCAGTAACACATTATCCAGCGGTTGCCCCTGTAGCAGTGACCAGTCGAAGCGCTGCCCGCTGCCGCCTTGCCCATTGTCGAAAATGTATTTATCGACATGGTGATAATCGCGTGCGGGAAGGGCATCGCTAACGCTCAGCGCCTTCCAGATTTGCACATTGCGCGGCAACGCCTCGCGCAGCGCGTTGACATACGCCTGGTCTTCGCTGCCATGTAGCTGTACGGCAGAAAGCGGCAGGACGGCAGCTTTCTGGCAAACATCGGCGATATCAGCGTCCTGGAAAACACCGACGTACTGCAATGACGCGGCGCTTATCACTTCTCGCGCCTGCTCAACGCTAACCGCGCGCGGAGATGAGGGCACAAAAATCAACCCGCCATATATTGCACCAGCGTCACAGGCAGCTTTAGCGTCCTGGGCGCGGGTCAGGCCGCAGACTTTATTCTCGCCAAGCAGCACGCGACGGACGGCGGCGTTAAGATCGTCATGCGCCATTAACGCGGAGCCAATTAAAAAACCGTTGGCGAAGTGGCTCAGTTCGCGTACCTGACCATAGGTATTAATCCCGGACTCGCTGATGACAGTCACGCCGTGGCCCAGTTTTGGCGCCAGCTGGCGGGTGCGATTCAAATCAATTGACAGATCGCGCAGATCGCGATTGTTGATACCTACCACTTTTGCGCCTAACGCTATCGCGCGCTCCCGTTCTTCGTCATTACTGACTTCCGTGAGCACGCCCATTTTCAGACTGTGCGCGACGGCGGAGAGTTGGCGATACTGTTCGTCATCCAGAACCGAGAGCATCAGTAAACAGGCATCGGCCTGATAGTAACGGGCAAGGTAGATCTGATACGGATCGATAATAAAATCCTTACACAGAATCGGCTGCGGCGCGCTTTGGCTAACGACCGGCAGAAAATCGAAGCTCCCCTGAAAATATTTTTCGTCGGTGAGCACCGAGATCGCCGAGGCGTAATGTTGATAAATACTGGCAATACGCGCCGGATCGAAATCATCGCGAATCACGCCTTTTGATGGCGATGCTTTCTTACACTCCAGAATAAAGGCGGTACGCGCGCCCTGGAGCGCATCATAAAAATGGCGTGTACTTGGCTGGATCTCATTTTGAAAACTGGCCAGCGGCTGTTGCTGTTTGCGGGCTTCTACCCAAATCGCCTTGTCTGCGACGATTTTCGCTAAAACGGTTTGCATTATTTACCCTCTTGCCGCCAGTGCGGTGACTCTGTCATATGCGGTGCCGTTGCGCAGAACATCAAGCACGGTTTGCGCGTTGGTTTTGAGATCTTCCTGACCATGCAGACGCATCAGCATCGCCACGTTGGCGGCGACGGCGGCCTCATGCGCGGCATCGCCTTTACCTTGTAATAACCGCGTCAGAATGTCACGGTTTTCTTCCGGCGTGCCGCCAGCCAACTGATCCTGGTGGTAAGGCGTCAGGCCAAAATCCTCCGCCGTCAGTTGATAGCTTTTAATTTCGCCGTCATGCAGCTCCGCGACAATCGTCGGCGCATGGAGCGAAACCTCATCCATGCCGCCGCTATGTACCACCGCCGCGCGCTGATAGCCCAGTACCCGTAAGGTTTCCGCAATCGGCAGCACCAGCTCCGGGCTATAGACGCCAATCAACGCCAGCGGCGGATGCGCCGGGTTGATCAGCGGGCCGAGTACGTTGAACAGGGTTCGCGTTTTTAACTGTTGGCGAACCGGCATCGCGTGACGGAATCCGGTGTGATATTTCGGCGCAAACAGGAAACAGACGCCCAGCTCATCTAACGCCTGACGTGATTTATCGGCGTTCATATCCAGATTAATACCGAACGCTGCCAACAGATCGGATGACCCCGATTTGCTGGACACGCTACGGTTGCCGTGTTTCGCCACTTTCAGTCCACAGGCCGCTGCGACAAAGGCGCTGGCGGTAGAGATATTGATACTGTTACTGCCATCGCCGCCGGTACCAACGATATCCGCAAACAGATAGTCCGGGCGCGGGAACGGGGCGGCATTTTCCAGCAACGCAGTGGCGGCGCCGGCAATTTCATTGGGATGCTCGCCGCGAATTTTCATGCTCACCAGCGCGGCAGCGAGCTGTTCAGGCTTAAGTTCGCCGCGGACGACCGCCGAAAACAACTGATGGCTCTCTTGTTGCGTCAGAGTTTGCGCCTGATAGAGTTTCTCCAGAATCGGCTGTAGGGTGTTTGTCGGTTCCAGCTTTTGCTGCGCCCAGGCTAATGTTTGCTCCAGCAGACGCGCGCCCTGCGTCGTCAGGATGGACTCAGGATGAAATTGAAAACCGCAAACGCGATCCGCATCATGACGTACCGCCATCACCATGCCGTTGAAATGGGCGTTAATGGTCAGCCCGGCAGGAACATTACTGCCGACCAGCGAATGATAACGCGCGACCGGTAGCGGATTCGCCAGCCCGGCGAACATCGCCTGACCGTCATGCTCAATGCTGGAGGCTTTGCCATGCAGGATTTCTCCCGCCTGACCGACATAACCGCCGTAAGCTTCGACAATCGCCTGATGCCCCAGACAAATGCCGACGATCGGTAACTTGCCGCGTAGTCGGGTCAGCAGCTCCGGCATACAGCCTGCCTCGCTGGGAACGCCCGGACCGGGGGAGAGCATTAGCACCGGATTTTTCATTGTCGCCAGGCGATCGATAAGCGTCTGTGCCGGAATATGGTTACGGTAAATCACCACGTTATGACCGTTGGTCCGTAGCTGATCTGCCAGGTTCCATGTAAACGAGTCGATGTTATCGAGCAGCAGAATATCAGCCATCAGAAGGTCTCCTGTGCATGATGCGCGGTGGCGATAGCACGCAATACGGCGCGCGCTTTATTACGGGTTTCATCGGCTTCAGACTGCGGAACAGAGTCCAGCACGATTCCGGCGCCCGCCTGTACGGTGGCGATACCGTTCTCCACCAGCGCGGAGCGGATAACAATACAGGTGTCCAGATCGCCGTGGGCGGTGAAGTAACCGACAGCGCCGCCATAGCTGCCGCGGCGCTGTCCTTCCGCATCGGCAATCAACTGCATGGCGCGTACTTTCGGCGCGCCGCTCAGGGTGCCCATGTTCATGCAGGCGCGATAGGCGTGCAGCGCGTCGAGATCGTGACGCAGTTCGCCCACCACCCGGGAAACCAGATGCATCACGTACGAATAGCGGTCAACTTTTGTCAGATCGGCAACGTAGCGACTGCCCGGCGTACAGATGCGCGCCAGGTCATTGCGCGCCAGATCGACCAGCATCAGATGTTCGGAAAGCTCTTTATGGTCGGTACGCATGTCCAGCTCAATACGGCTGTCGAGATCTCTGTCCAGCGTACCATCGGCGCGGCGACCGCGTGGACGGGTACCCGCGATGGGGTAAATTTCAATCTGACGGCTGGTGGCGTCATATTTCAGCGAGCTTTCCGGCGACGCGCCGAAAAGCGTGAAATCATTATCCTGCATAAAGAACATATACGGGCTGGGGTTGCTCTTTTTCAGCACGTAGTAGGCAGCCAACGGCGACGGGCAGGGCAATGAAAAGCGGCGCGACGGCACCACCTGAAATATCTCCCCCGCGCGGATGGCTTTTTGCAACTGGCGTACCACCGCGCCGAACGCGTCATCGCTCTGATTACATTCGCAGCGCATGTCCGGCACCGGCGTCACCGGCAACGGCGGCGCAGGCTGGGTTAACTGTTGGCTAAGATAGGCCAGGCGGGCGTTCAGGCGCTGTTTTTCCCGGTCGCTGGCGGTGAACAGACTGGCCTGAATACGGGTGCTTTTTTTCTGATGATCTATCACCATTAGCGTTTCCGCTAAATAAAAGCAGTAGTCCGGGCAGTTATTGCCAGCCTCAAGGTGTGGCAGCGCTTCAAAGCCAGCGACCAGGTCGTAGGCAAACAGACCGCCGAAAAACATAGCCTCCCGCTCTTGCGTCGGTATGTTCACCACCCCCTGTAACAGGCGGAACGCATCAAATACCGACAGAGAGCATAAACGGGCGTCTTCATCTAATAATGGGCTGACGGGGGGAAAGCGTAGAATGCGACCGGCAGGCAGGACTTCGTTCTCCACGCCAGCGGGCAGGGCGGTATCCAGTAGCGGCAATAACGAGGCGCCATTATCAGATAACGCCTGAATAGTGACAGTGTCACCTAAAGCGGTAATGCGCAGCGCGCTATCTACCAGCAGCAGGCTTTTTAAATCGTCTTTACTGTCGATATCCGCGGATTCCAGCAGCAGCGTTGCCGGGCGATCGCCGCAGACCTGGTGAAAAAGCGCCGTTGGGTTTTCCCGGTAGGCGGCATCGCAGGTCAACAGTTCGAGCGTGGGTTTTGGTGTTTGCATGGTTATTCTCATTATTTTGTTCAAAAAAAGCCCGCTTAACAGGCGGGCCGGGTATCGTTTGGCTGATTACAGCTGTTCATACACCGCCCGCTATCAGGAAGTGCGCCACCAACCGTGTAATGCAAATATCGCTGCCATTTTAGATACCCTCTTCATGTGAACTTTCGTACTAGTTAACTAGTTCGATGGAATAATGTCAACACCTATTTCAGTATATTTGCCGGAACCGTTATGATGTACATGACATACCTTTATCTCTATGGGAGCCGCCTTGAGCGACACGAATTACGCAGTGATTTACGATCTGCACAGTCATACCACGGCGTCCGATGGACTGTTGACGCCAGAAACATTAGTACACCGTGCGGTAGAGATGCGAGTCGGCACGCTGGCGATTACCGATCATGACACCACAGCCGCGATTCCTGCGGCAAGAGAAGAAATTTCACGTTCCGGGCTGGCCCTGAATCTTATTCCCGGCGTGGAGATTTCAACGGTCTGGGAGAATCATGAGATTCACATTGTGGGTCTGAATATTGATATTGCGCACCCGGCAATGCGCGATTTTCTGGCGCAGCAGACAGAGCGGCGTCAGGCGCGTGGTCGGCTCATTGCGGAGCGTCTGGAAAAAGCCCATATTCCCGGCGCGTGGGAAGGGGCATTGAGACTGGCCAATGGCGGCGCGGTGACGCGCGGCCACTTCGCCCGCTTTCTGGTGGAGTGCGGCAAAGCCGCGACCATGGCGGATGTTTTTAAAAAATATCTCGCGCGTGGGAAAACCGGTTACGTTCCGCCGCAGTGGTGTACAATAGAACAAGCTATTGATGTCATTCATCATTCTGGCGGTAAGGCGGTGTTGGCCCATCCGGGACGCTACGACCTTAGCGCTAAGTGGCTGAAAAGATTAGTGGCGCATTTTGCCGACCATCACGGCGACGCGATGGAAGTGGCGCAGTGCCAACAATCGCCCAATGAACGCACCCAACTGGCGACGCTTGCGCGTCAGCATCATTTATGGGCATCGCTTGGATCTGATTTCCATCAGCCCTGCCCGTGGATTGAGTTGGGGCGTAAACTCTGGCTGCCCGCTGGCGTTGAAGGCGTATGGCAGACATGGGAACAGCCGCAAATATCACAGTGAGGGAAGTATGAGCCAGTTTTTTTATATCCATCCGGATAACCCACAGCAACGGCTGATTAATCAGGCTGTCGACATTGTGCGTAAAGGCGGTGTTATTGTTTATCCAACCGATTCCGGCTATGCCCTCGGTTGTAAAATTGAAGACAAAGGCGCAATGGAGCGCATTTGCCGCATCCGTCATCTGCCGGACGGCCACAACTTCACGCTGATGTGCCGCGATTTGTCCGAGTTGTCGACCTACTCCTACGTCGACAACGTGGCATTTCGTCTGATGAAAAACAATACGCCGGGTAATTACACCTTTATCCTGAAGGGGACAAAAGAGGTGCCGCGCCGTCTGTTGCAGGAAAAGCGTAAAACTATCGGCCTGCGCGTACCGTCAAACCCGATTGCGCTGGCGTTATTGGATACGCTGGGTGAACCAATGCTCTCGACGTCGTTGATGCTGCCTGGCAGCGATTTTACCGAGTCGGACCCGGAGGAGATTAAAGATCGGCTGGAGAAGCAGGTGGATCTGATCATCCACGGCGGTTACCTCGGTCAACAGCCTACCACGGTAATCGATTTGACCAATGACTCCCCGGTGGTGCTGCGCGAAGGCGTCGGCGACGTTACACCTTTCTTATAAGGGCGTAAGCCTGTATACTACGCGGCCTTAAAATGGCGCGGCAACGCGCCGTTCATTCTCCTGTTCGACGCCTGTGAAGGCGACACCTGAAGGAAGCTCTATGAGCGAAAAGTTACAAAAAGTGCTGGCGCGCGCTGGCCACGGCTCTCGCCGTGAAATCGAATCCATTATTGAAGCGGGACGTGTCAGCGTTGACGGTAAAATCGCCACGCTTGGCGATCGTGTTGAAGTCACTCCCGGTTTGAAAATCCGTATCGACGGTCACCTGATTTCGGTGAAAGAGTCGGCGGAACAAATTTGCCGCGTTCTGGCCTATTACAAACCAGAAGGTGAACTGTGTACCCGCAATGACCCTGAAGGGCGGCCAACCGTTTTTGATCGCTTACCGAAACTGCGCGGCGCGCGGTGGATTGCGGTAGGACGTCTGGATGTCAACACCTGCGGGCTATTGTTGTTTACCACCGACGGTGAACTGGCGAACCGCCTGATGCACCCTAGTCGTGAAGTTGAACGGGAATATGCCGTGCGCGTGTTCGGTCAGGTGGATGAATCGAAACTGCGTGATTTAAGCCGTGGCGTACAGTTGGAAGATGGTCCGGCGGCATTTAAGACCATTAAATTCAGCGGCGGCGAAGGCATTAACCAGTGGTATAACGTGACGCTGACGGAAGGGCGCAACCGCGAAGTTCGCCGACTGTGGGAAGCGGTAGGCGTTCAGGTCAGCCGTTTGATCCGCGTTCGTTACGGCGATATCCCGCTGCCGAAAGGCCTGCCGCGCGGCGGCTGGACTGAGCTCGACCTCGCGCAAACGAACTATCTGCGTGGTCTGGTAGAGCTACAGCCGGAAACCTCGTCGAAGGTCGCCGTCGAAAAAGACCGTCGTCGTATGAAAGCGAACCAGATCCGTCGGGCGGTAAAACGCCACAGCCAGATAGCTGGCGGACGCCGCTCCGGTGGGCGTAATAACAACGGGTAATCTCTACCGCGGTCTATAGGCCGAGAATCATCAGACAAGAGGGTTTGTGCCGGATGGCGGCGCAAACGCCTTAATCCGGCCTACGGTTAATAATCAATTCCCATCTGGGCTTTTACGCCCGCGTCAAAAGCATGTTTAACCGGACGCAGTTCGCTGACGGTATCCGCAAGATCAAGAATATCCCGGTGACAGCCGCGACCTGTAATAATCACCGTCTGGTGACCAGGGCGCGCGTTTAGCGCGCTTATGACCTCTTCCAGCGGCAAATAGTCATACGCCACCATATAGGTCAGCTCATCCAGTACCACCATATCAAGCAGCGGATCGGCCAGCATCCGTTTCCCATGCTGCCAAACGGCCATACATGCTGCGGTGTCTGCCTCGCGATTTTGCGTCTCCCAGGTAAATCCCGTTGCCATCACCTGAAATTCGACGCCATGCGGTTCCAGCAGATTACGCTCGCCGTTGGGCCAGGTGCCCTTAATAAATTGCACCACGCCTACACTTTTACCGTGTCCTACGGCGCGGGCGGCAGTCCCGAAAGCCGCCGTGGTTTTGCCCTTACCATTGCCAGTAAACACGATAATAATACCGCGCTCTTCCTGTGCCTGGGCGACACGGGCGTCAACCCGATCTTTTACCTTCTGCTGGCGCTGCTGATAACGTTCATCACTCATTGGGCGATTCCTGGTTTACGGCCCGGTTGGGCGTCAAAGGTCATACCGGTTTTACGGCGACTGTCGTCGCCCATAAGCCACAGGTAAAGCGGCATAATATCGGCAGGCGTTTTTAATTTCTGTGGATCTTCCGTCGGAAAGGCGCTGGCGCGCATACTGGTGCGCGTGCCGCCCGGGTTAATGCAGTTAACACGCAGAGAACGGTTCTGGTATTCGTCCGCCAGCACTTGCATCATTCCTTCAGTAGCAAACTTCGAGGTGGCATAGGCGCCCCAGTTGGCGCGTCCCTGACGGCCAACGCTTGATGACGTAAAGACCAGCGAGCCGGCATCGGATTTCAATAATAACGGTAACAGCGCCTGGGTAAGCATAAAGGTGGCGTTAACGTTTACCTGCATGACATCCTGCCAGATCTGCGGATCTTGTTTGCTCATTGGACCGATTTCACCCAGTAACCCGGCATTGTGCAGGACGCCATCCAGGCAGGGATAGTGCGCGGCGATGCGGTCGGCCATTTGCCGGCACTCTTCAGCGGTGCAGGTCAGCAGATCGAGCGTAAACCACAGTGGTTGAACATGTTGCTCGTCAGCAATGTGCTGCGCGACCCGACGCAGTTTCTCTTCGTTGCGTCCCAGCAGAATCACCGTTGCGCCGTAACGCGCATACGTGAGCGCGGCTTCCCGCCCAATGCCATCGCTGGCGCCAGTGACCAGAATAATGCGGTTTTGCAATAGATCTTGTTTCGGTTGGTAATGCATGGCTACTCCTCAACGGCGTGGTTCACCGTCCTGCCAGGTTGTCTTATCTTCGCGTTAACTTTTCGGGTTTATGCCTGAAAGCGCCTTTTTTTTCAATCAGACAGGGGCGATAACGCCATAAAATGAACGCCTTGTCATACTTTTTCTTCCTCAACAGGCATACGGATGAAGAGAGACTGGCTTCGATGCCTGTTGTACACTGAGCGCAAGTCGCGTTATTTAATCAAGGTGGGAGTCGTGGAATTGTTGTCTGAATATGGCTTATTTTTGGCAAAAATCGTCACCGTTGTGGTGGCCATTGCCGTCATTGTGTTGCTGATCGTGAATGCTACCCAACGCAAACGTCAGCGCGGCGAGCTGCGCGTGACCAATTTGAGCGAGCAGTATCAGGAGATGAAGGATGACCTTGCTGCGGCGTTGATGGATGGCCATCAGCAAAAACTGTGGCATAAGGCGCAGAAAAAAAAGCATAAGCAGGAGGCGAAAGCCGCTAAAGCAAAAGCGAAGCTGGGGGAGATTGCGACATCGGACAAACCGCGCGTATGGGTGATAGATTTCAAAGGCAGTATGGACGCTCACGAAGTTAATGCGTTGCGCGAAGAGGTCACTGCGGTGCTGGCAGTGGCGAAACCCGGCGATCGGGCGGTTGTGCGTCTGGAAAGCCCCGGTGGCGTTGTGCATGGCTATGGCCTGGCGGCATCGCAATTGCAGCGCCTGCGTGATAAAAATATTCCGCTGACCGTGACGGTGGATAAAGTCGCGGCAAGCGGAGGCTACATGATGGCCTGCGTGGCGGAAAAAATTATCGCGGCGCCGTTCGCTATTGTGGGGTCAATTGGTGTTGTCGCGCAAATCCCGAACTTTAACCGCTTTCTCAAAAGTAAAGACATTGATATTGAACTGCATACCGCAGGGCAGTACAAACGTACCCTGACATTGTTAGGCGAGAATACGGAAGAAGGGCGGCAGAAGTTTCGTGAAGATCTCAACGAAACGCACCATCTGTTCAAAGAGTTTGTGCAGCGGATGCGTCCGGCTCTGGACATTGAACAGGTCGCCACGGGCGAGCACTGGTACGGTCAGCAGGCGCTGGAGAAGAGGCTGGTTGATGAGATTAACACCAGCGATGAGGTTATTCTCGGCCTGATGGAAGGGCGCGAGGTGCTGAATGTGCGCTATATGCAGCGTAAAAAACTGATCGATCGTGTTACCGGCAGCGCGGCGGAAAGCGCGGATCGGCTGCTGCTGCGCTGGTGGCAGCGTGGACAAAAGCCGTTGATGTAAACCGCTATTGCCGGATGGCATTCAGCGCCATCCGGCATGGATTAATCCACCAGGTGATACTTCTCAGACAGCACATGCGCCAGGTGTTTAAACATGTTAAACACCGCGGTGCTTTTAGGGGTCGGTAACCCTTGCTCGTCTAAAAAGTAATCGCCGCTGAAAACCAGCACGCCATTTCTCTGCGTTACGCCGGTGGCGACAATACCTGCCATCGTGTCTTCATGTTCCCGAATAATTTTGTTGGCTTCAAGCAACAGTGTTTCGCGATCGATAGGTTGCGTCTCTTTATGCATTTTTTACTCCTTAAACAAGGAGATTAGTCTACTCTGAGCACTTCTGATGGGCAAATATTCTCACAGGAAATTGATGGATTTGTCATGTTGCGTTCACTGGCAAGATTTAGTTTTGCATGCTAATAAAGTTGCGTATCGAATTTTATCAGGTACAGTGTGACGCTTTCGTCAATCTGGCAACAGAATTGCTTGACATTCGACCAAAATTCCGTCGTGCTATAGCGCGTGTGTGCAAAAAAGCCTGTTAACTCAGTCACCTGAGGGTTACATTTCGTACACAAAGCCAGTACAAGGGGTTGATATCCGCAGACGCAGAGACCATATATCGTTGTCTCGTCGCCAGTGGAAGGTGAATCAACGTGCGACGCATTCCTGGAAGAATCAACTTAGGTAAAGGTGAATATGGGTAAAGCTCTTGTCATCGTTGAGTCCCCGGCAAAAGCCAAAACGATCAACAAGTATCTGGGTAATGACTACGTGGTGAAATCCAGCGTGGGTCATATCCGTGATTTGCCGACCAGTGGCTCAGCAGCTAAAAAGAGCGCCGACTCTACCTCCACCAAAACGGCTAAAAAGCCCAAAAAGGATGAACGTGGCGCTCTCGTCAACCGTATGGGGGTTGACCCGTGGCACAACTGGGATGCGCACTATGAAGTGCTGCCCGGTAAAGAGAAGGTCGTCTCTGAACTGAAACAGTTGGCGGAAAAAGCCGACCACATCTATCTCGCAACCGACCTTGACCGCGAAGGGGAAGCCATTGCATGGCACCTGCGGGAAGTGATCGGCGGCGATGACGCGCGCTACAGTCGCGTAGTCTTTAACGAAATAACCAAAAATGCCATTCGCCAGGCGTTTGAACAGCCGGGCGAGCTGAACATTAACAGGGTCAACGCCCAGCAAGCGCGCCGCTTTATGGACCGCGTGGTAGGCTATATGGTCTCGCCGCTGCTGTGGAAAAAGATTGCCCGAGGTTTGTCGGCAGGTCGCGTTCAGTCTGTCGCGGTCCGTCTGGTCGTTGAGCGCGAGCGCGAGATTAAAGCGTTTGTTCCGGAAGAGTTCTGGGAAATTGACGCCAATACGACGACGCCGTCTGGCGAGGCGCTACCGCTACAGGTCACGCATCAGAACGACAAGCCATTCCGTCCGGTAAATCGCGAGCAGACGCTTGCCGCCGTCAGCCTGCTGGAAAAAGCGCGCTATAGCGTACTGGAGCGTGAAGACAAACCGACCAGCAGCAAACCTGGCGCGCCGTTTATCACCTCCACGCTACAACAGGCGGCCAGCACCCGGCTGGGCTTTGGCGTGAAGAGAACCATGATGATGGCGCAGCGTCTGTATGAGGCGGGCTACATCACCTATATGCGTACAGACTCCACCAACCTGAGTCAGGATGCGGTCAACATGGTGCGCGGTTATATTGGCGATAATTTCGGCAAAAAATACCTGCCGGATAACCCGAACCAGTACGCCAGCAAAGAAAACTCTCAGGAAGCGCACGAAGCGATCCGTCCTTCCGACGTTGCTGTCATGGCGGAGTCGCTGAAAGACATGGAGGCTGACGCGCAGAAGTTGTATCAACTAATTTGGCGTCAGTTTGTTGCCTGTCAGATGACGCCAGCGCAATATGACTCTACTACGCTTACCATTGGCGCAGGCGAGTTCCGCCTGAAAGCGCGTGGGCGTATTTTGCGCTTTGACGGCTGGACAAAAGTGATGCCGGCGCTGCGTAAAGGCGATGAAGATCGCACATTGCCTGCCGTGAATAAGGGCGATGCGCTGACGCTACTTGAATTGACGCCTGCTCAGCACTTTACTAAACCGCCAGCCCGGTTTAGCGAGGCTTCTCTGGTTAAAGAGCTTGAGAAGCGCGGTATTGGTCGTCCGTCTACCTATGCGTCGATTATCTCGACCATTCAGGATCGCGGCTATGTTCGCGTTGAAAACCGTCGTTTCTATGCGGAAAAAATGGGTGAAATCGTCACCGATCGGCTGGAAGAAAACTTCCGCGAATTGATGAACTACGATTTTACCGCGCAGATGGAAGATAGTCTGGATCAGGTTGCGAATCACCAGGCCGAGTGGAAAGCGGTACTGGATAACTTCTTCAGCGATTTTACTCAGCAGCTCGATAAAGCCGAGAAAGATCCGGAAGAAGGGGGGATGCGTCCTAACCAGATGGTGCTGACCAGCATCGACTGTCCAACCTGTGGCCGTAAAATGGGAATTCGTACTGCCAGTACGGGGGTTTTCCTTGGATGTTCAGGTTATGCGCTTGCGCCGAAAGAGCGTTGTAAAACGACCATTAACCTGGTGCCGGAAAATGAAGTTCTGAACGTGCTGGAAGGCGACGACGCCGAAACCAACGCCCTGCGCGCCAAGCGTCGCTGTCAGAAGTGCGGTACGGCGATGGACAGCTATCTGATCGATCCGAAGCGTAAATTGCATGTGTGTGGTAATAACCCGACCTGTGACGGCTACGAGATTGAAGAAGGCGAGTTCCGCATCAAAGGGTATGACGGCCCGATCGTTGAGTGTGAGAAATGTGGTTCCGAAATGCACCTGAAAATGGGGCGTTTTGGTAAGTACATGGCCTGTACTAACGACGAATGTAAAAATACCCGTAAGATCTTGCGTAACGGCGAAGTTGCGCCGCCGAAGGAAGATCCTGTTCCATTACCGGAACTGCCGTGTGAAAAATCGGACGCGTACTTTGTGCTGCGCGATGGCGCCGCAGGGATATTCCTGGCGGCCAATACGTTCCCGAAATCACGCGAAACGCGCGCGCCATTAGTCGAGGAGCTTTACCGGTTCCGCGATCGTCTGCCGGAAAAACTGCGTTATCTGGCGGATGCGCCGCAGCAGGATCCGGAAGGCAATAAAACCGTTGTTCGCTTTAGCCGCAAAACAAAACAGCAGTACGTTGCGGCGGAAAAAGAGGGGAAGGCGACGGGATGGTCAGCGTTCTTCGTCGACGGCAAGTGGGTTGAAGGCAAGAAATAACCCCTGCCAGTCGCCACAATAGTCAATCGGGCCGCGTAAGCGGCCCTTTTTTATATCCCCTTCATATTTCAAGTGGCTTATGTGTTGGCTACGGATTACTCGGCCCATCCATGGGCCCCGCCCTGACGGGCCGTCGCACGCGACGTTCAAATTTGCTCCCGGTAGATTTGTCACTCACCCCAGTCACCTGGTTATCTATGCTCCTGGGAACTCACTCGCTTGTTGCCTTTAATCACTCGAATTATTTTGGGTATAGCGGGCTTATTATTTTATCGCGCTGGCTATACAGTTCAGATATAAATGATATAGTGGTTATAGTTAACACCTTTTTTATTATTAAATCGTATTAGCAGCCCGATGAAGTCTGCAGATAAACGATGGCCTGATGGCGCTAATCTGGATGATGTATTATGAAATTGCAGCAGCTTCGTTACATTGTTGAAGTGGTTAATCATAACCTTAACGTCTCCTCTACCGCTGAGGGGTTGTATACTTCCCAGCCGGGGATCAGCAAGCAGGTTAGGATGCTGGAAGATGAGCTTGGCATCCAGATTTTCGCCCGCAGCGGTAAGCATCTGACTCAGGTGACGCCCGCAGGTCAGGAGATTATTCGTATTGCGCGTGAGGTGCTTTCCAAAGTCGATGCCATTAAGTCGGTCGCCGGCGAGCACACCTGGCCGGATAAAGGCTCGCTCTATATTGCCACTACTCATACTCAGGCGCGTTACGCATTGCCAGGCGTGATTAAAGGCTTCATCGAGCGTTATCCGCGCGTTTCGCTGCATATGCACCAGGGGTCGCCAACGCAGATTGCGGAAGCGGTATCGAAAGGGAACGCCGATTTCGCGATTGCCACGGAAGCGCTGCATTTATATGACGATCTGGTGATGTTGCCATGCTATCACTGGAACCGTTCGATAGTGGTGACGCCGGATCATCCATTGGCGGCAACGTCTTCCGTAACGATCGAAGCGCTGGCGCAGTATCCGCTGGTGACGTATACCTTCGGCTTTACCGGGCGTTCCGAACTGGATACCGCTTTTAATCGCGCAGGATTAACGCCGCGGATCGTCTTTACTGCAACCGATGCGGATGTGATTAAAACGTATGTCAGGTTGGGGCTGGGCGTTGGTGTCATTGCCAGCATGGCGGTCGATCCGCTTGCCGATCCTGATTTAGTGCGGATTGACGCGCACGATATTTTTAGCCACAGCACCACAAAAATTGGTTTTCGCCGTAGTACTTTTTTACGCAGCTATATGTATGATTTTATCCAGCGTTTTGCGCCGCATCTGACGCGTGACGTGGTGGATACGGCGGTGGCGTTGCGTTCTAATGAAGAAATTGAAGCGATGTTTCAGGATATAAAGCTGCCTGAAAAGTAATAGCATCGTCGGTTTGTGTCGTAGTGGCATGGCAGACAAAGCCGCCTTTTGCAATATCCCTCGAAGTATTACGGGTAATGATCAGCAAAATAGTGTTGAATTACCCGTCCCGCCAGTTTCTTTTTCCAAATAGTTATCTTGAGTCAAAAGATTGATTTATTCACTGGCAACGATTCGTAAATTGACTGGATTTTTAACTAAAGTTTATTTAGGATTTGTCTCATCTGATGATTAATTGTACCGATTGTTTGGTGCTGAAATGATAAGTGATACCGATAGCATGAGGTTAGTAATGCCTTCTGAAAACCAGGAACCGCGCCGCGACCCTGAGCTCAAACGTAAAGCATGGCTGGCGGTTTTTGTGGGTTCTGCGTTGTTCTGGGTAGTGGTAGCGCTTGTTATCTGGCGTTGGTGGGGCTAAGTGAGCATGACGTCGGAACGCGAGCGCGTGGTCGCGCCCCCGATTCAATCTTGTGACGATGATAACACCCCGGATACGACCGTTTTTCGGTCTGTTCCGCAACACTGGACGCTCACACCGCAGCAGCGGGCATTTATTGATGCTTTTGCTGATGAGGTGTCACAAAAATAATATCCGTCTTTTTATTGGCGTTACTGTTTTATTAACGCTGTCTTATTACACCGCAGCAACCGTGTGCTGAGCGCCTCTCAGTATTGATTAAACACAGTTGGTGTCGCCTATGTTAACGTCAAATATAAAGTATTGGTCATGGACTGGCGCGTTTATATTATCGCTACTGTTCTGGGCCGAGTTAATCTGGATTGCCGTCTAATCTCGTCAAAGCCCGGTAATGCGTTATTTATCGGGCTTTTTCATCTTCGCTCCTCGCCTGTTAGGTTTCTCCTCTTTTAGCAATTTGGGTTGTTATCAAAACGTTACATTTTGTTTGTGTTATCTTTAATACAACCCTGTGGAGAATCAGGGTAACGCAACCCTGTCATTTAAGGAGGAGCTATGTCGTCAACCCTACGAGAAGCCAGTAAGGATACATTGCAGGCCAAAGATAAAACGTATCATTACTACAGTCTGCCGCTGGCTGCCAAATCCCTGGGCGATATCGCCCGTTTGCCCAAATCACTTAAAGTGTTACTGGAAAACCTGTTGCGCTGGCAGGACGGCGAATCTGTGACTGATGAAGATATTCAGGCGCTGGCCGGTTGGCTTAAAAATGCCCATGCCGATCGTGAAATTGCCTGGCGGCCCGCCCGTGTCCTGATGCAGGACTTTACCGGCGTGCCTGCCGTTGTCGACCTGGCGGCGATGCGTGAAGCCGTTAAACGCCTCGGCGGCGATACGTCGAAAGTAAACCCGTTATCGCCGGTTGATCTGGTTATTGACCACTCTGTGACGGTCGATCATTTCGGCGATGACGATGCGTTTGAAGAAAACGTGCGGCTGGAAATGGAACGTAACCATGAGCGTTATATGTTCCTGAAATGGGGAAAGCAGGCATTCAGTCGTTTCAGCGTGGTGCCACCCGGAACCGGCATTTGCCATCAGGTTAACCTGGAATACCTGGGTAAAGCCGTCTGGAGCGAATTACAGGACGGGGAGTGGATTGCTTACCCGGACTCGCTGGTGGGGACTGACTCCCATACGACGATGATTAATGGTCTGGGTGTATTGGGGTGGGGCGTGGGTGGTATTGAAGCGGAAGCGGCGATGCTTGGTCAGCCCGTGTCGATGCTTATCCCGGATGTCGTCGGCTTTAAGTTAACCGGTAAACTTCGGGAGGGGATCACTGCCACTGACCTGGTGCTAACCGTCACGCAAATGCTGCGTAAGCATGGCGTCGTGGGTAAATTTGTTGAGTTTTATGGTGATGGTCTGGATTCGCTGCCGTTGGCGGATCGCGCGACCATCGCTAATATGTCGCCGGAATATGGCGCCACCTGTGGTTTCTTCCCTATTGACGCCATCACCCTGGAATATATGCGATTAAGCGGACGTAGCGACGATCTGGTCGAGCTGGTTGAAACCTACGCGAAGGCGCAGGGAATGTGGCGCAATCCCGGAGACGAACCGGTATTTACCAGTACGCTGGAACTGGATATGGGCGATGTCGAAGCCAGTCTGGCCGGGCCGAAACGCCCGCAGGATCGCGTGGCGTTAGGCGATGTGCCGAAAGCCTTTGCCGCCAGCGCCGAGCTGGAGCTGAATACCGCGCAAAAAGATCGCCAGCCGGTTGACTATACGATGAACGGACAGCAATATCAGCTTCCGGATGGCGCTGTCGTCATTGCCGCCATCACCTCCTGTACGAATACCTCGAATCCCAGCGTGCTGATGGCGGCGGGATTACTGGCGAAAAAAGCAGTAACGCTGGGGTTGAAGCGTCAACCGTGGGTCAAGGCTTCTCTGGCGCCGGGGTCAAAAGTGGTATCTGACTATCTGGCGCAGGCCAAACTTACGCCTTACCTGGATGAGCTCGGTTTTAACCTGGTCGGTTATGGCTGTACGACCTGTATCGGGAACTCCGGTCCGTTGCCGGAGCCTATTGAGACCGCGATTAAAAAAGGCGATCTGACGGTCGGGGCCGTGCTTTCCGGTAACCGAAATTTTGAAGGGCGTATCCATCCGCTGGTGAAAACGAACTGGCTGGCGTCGCCGCCGCTGGTGGTCGCGTATGCGCTGGCCGGAAACATGAATATTAACCTCGCGACAGACCCGCTGGGGTACGATCGTAAAGGCGATCCGGTATACCTGAAGGATATCTGGCCTTCGGCGCAGGAAATTGCCCGCGCCGTTGAACTGGTATCATCGGATATGTTCCGTAAAGAGTATGCGGAAGTGTTTGAGGGCACGGAAGAATGGAAATCGATTCAGGTTGAATCGTCCGATACCTACGGCTGGCAGTCGGATTCAACCTATATTCGCCTGTCGCCTTTCTTTGATGAAATGCAGGCCCAGCCTGCGCCAGTCAAAGATATCCACGACGCGCGTATCCTGGCGATACTGGGGGATTCGGTAACGACCGACCATATTTCTCCGGCCGGCAGTATCAAGCCGGACAGTCCCGCCGGACGCTATCTGCAAAACCACGGCGTTGAGCGGAAGGATTTTAACTCCTATGGATCACGGCGCGGCAACCATGAAGTGATGATGCGCGGTACGTTCGCCAATATTCGTATTCGCAACGAAATGCTGCCCGGCGTCGAAGGTGGCATGACGCGGCATTTACCGGGTACGGAAGCGATGTCGATTTATGATGCTGCGATGCTCTACCAGCAGGAAAAAACGCCGCTGGCGGTAATTGCCGGGAAAGAGTATGGGTCGGGATCGAGCCGTGACTGGGCGGCAAAAGGTCCGCGGCTGTTAGGTATTCGCGTGGTGATCGCCGAGTCATTCGAACGTATCCACCGCTCAAACCTGATTGGGATGGGGATCCTGCCGCTGGAGTTTCCACAGGGCGTAACGCGTAAAACGCTGGGACTGATCGGGGAAGAGGTGATTGATATCGCGGATCTGCAAAACCTGCGCCCTGGCGCGACCATTCCGGTGACGTTAACGAGATCGGACGGCAGCAAAGAAACGGTGCCTTGCCGCTGTCGCATTGATACCGCCACCGAGCTGACTTACTACCAGAATGACGGCATATTGCACTATGTCATAAGAAATATGCTGAACTAAAGCCGTTTATCGGGCCTGCCGTTAACAGGCAGGCCCATGCTTTAATAAACGGAGGTTTACTTACTTAGCAGGTGGCCCATTTTGGCGGCTTTAGTATCCAGATAATGCTCATTATTAGGATTACGGCCCACAATGAGCGGAACGCGTTCCACGATATTAATTCCCGCCTCGGTCAGTATTTCGACTTTCTTCGGATTATTGGTCAGCAGGCGAACTTCATCCACGCCCAGTAATTTGAACATATCCGCGCACAGGGTGAAATCACGCTCATCGGCGGCAAAGCCGAGCTGATGATTGGCCTCCACCGTGTCATAGCCTTGATCCTGTAACGCATAAGCGCGAATTTTATTAAGCAGGCCGATATTGCGGCCTTCCTGACGGTGGTAAATCAGAATACCGCGTCCTTCTTCCGCAATATGCGTCAGCGCGGCTTCCAGTTGAAAACCACAATCACAGCGCAGACTAAAAAGCGCGTCCCCGGTAAGACATTCGGAATGAACGCGAGCCAGTACCGGCGTTTTACCTGAAATATCGCCAAAAACCAGCGCGGCATGGTCGTGTCCGGTTGCCAGTTCTTCAAATCCCACCATCAGAAAGTCACCCAATGGGGTTGGCAGTTTGGCTTCTGCCACACGTTTAAGCTGCATGTATTTCTCCAGATTATGCTGACGCCTGCGGTGTCGTCGCCTGTTGGCTTGTATCCCGCTATTTTGCCATAAGGCGGCGGTCATCACCTAATCACTACCACGTAATTGCTCAGGAATGGCACAAATTTGTCAATTTTCCAGTCCAGCGAGAATTTTCAGTTATGATTGTGATACTTACTTATAAAAGGAGCATCCATGCTTTCAATTGCGAGGCGCACCGCGGCAGGCGCCGCCCTGTTGCTTATCATGCCGCTTGCCGTATGGGTATCAGGCTGGCAGTGGCATCCAGGACATCAGGTCTGGTGGCTAAAAACGCTATTCTGGATAACGGAAACCGTGACCAAACCCTGGGGCGTTATCACGCATGTGATTCTTTGTGGATGGTTCTTATGGTGCCTGCGATTTCGCCTGCGCGCCGCCATTATGCTGTTTGCGATTCTCGGCGGGGCGATTATCGTCGGGCAGGGCGTGAAGTCATGGGTAAAGGAACGCGTACAGGAGCCGCGGCCATTTGTGGTCTGGCTTGAAAAAACACACCATATTCCCGTCGATGAGTTCTACACTTTAAAGCGTACAGAACGCGGACATTTAGTGAAAGAGCAGTTGGCCGGGCAACAGAACATCCCCGTTTTCCTGCGTCAGCACTGGCAAAAAGAGACGGGCTTTGCGTTTCCCTCCGGACACACCATGTTTGCAGCGAGCTGGGCGCTTTTGGCCGTGGGTCTGTTATGGCCGCGCAGACGGACTTTCACCATCGCGTTTTTGTTAGTCTGGGCGACCGGCGTAATGGGCAGCCGTTTGCTTCTGGGAATGCACTGGCCGCGAGATTTAGTGGTCGCCACGCTCATCTCCTGGCTATTAGTTACCCTGGCGACCTGGCTGGCGCAGCGAATTTGCGGGCCGCTTATGCCGCCTCGTGAAGAAGCGCAGGAAATTGCTGAACGCGAGCAGGAAAGCTGACAACGGTTGATTTTCTGACTATTGCCCTTAAATCATCTGATGGCGGGCGCATTTCCATTTCGCGCGAGGCGGGAAAATGGTAATTTAGAAGGCTGGATGCGGTAAGTTGGACACGATTTATTCGCGCAAACCACATAACGGGAAGTAATGTGAAATATTTACTCATTTTCTTACTGGTATTGGCGATTTTTGTTATTTCGGTGACGCTGGGCGCGCAGAATGATCAACAGGTGACGTTTAACTACCTGCTGGCGCAAGGGGAGTATCGTATCTCCACGTTGCTTGCGGTGCTGTTCGCCGTCGGTTTTGCGATTGGCTGGCTGATTTGCGGCCTGTTCTGGCTGCGGGTCCGCGTTTCCCTTGCCCGCGCTGAACGTAAAATTAAACGACTGGAAAACAAGCTCTCGCCAGCAACCGATGTTGCGGTCACTGCCGATTCGTCGGTTGTAAAGGAATAATCATTTATGTTGGAGTTGTTATTTCTGCTGTTGCCTGTAGCCGCTGCCTATGGGTGGTATATGGGTCGCAGAAGTGCGCAACAAACAAAACAGGATGAAGCTAACCGCCTGTCGCGCGATTATGTCGCAGGGGTTAACTTCCTGCTGAGTAACCAACAAGATAAAGCGGTGGATCTGTTCCTCGATATGCTTAAAGAGGATACCGGCACCGTTGAGGCTCATCTCACTCTCGGTAATTTGTTTCGCTCTCGCGGCGAAGTCGATCGCGCCATTCGTATTCATCAAACGCTCATGGAAAGCGCTTCATTGACCTATGAACAGCGTTTACTGGCTGTTCAGCAACTGGGGCGCGACTATATGGCCGCCGGTTTATATGACCGCGCGGAAGATATGTTTAACCAACTTACCGACGAAACGGAGTTTCGCGTAGGCGCGTTACAGCAGCTCTTGCAAATCTATCAGCTAACCAGCGACTGGCAAAAGGCGATCGAAGTAGCAGAACGGCTGGTGAAACTGGGCAAAGATAAACAGCGTATCGAAATCGCCCATTTTTACTGTGAGTTAGCGTTACAGCAGATGGGCAACGACGACATGGATCGCGCGATGGCGTTGCTGAAAAAAGGTGCCGCCGCAGATAAAAATAGCGCCAGGGTGTCTATCATGATGGGGCGCGTTTATATGGCGAGAGGGGATTACGCCAAAGCGGTCGAAAGCCTGCAACGTGTGATCGTTCAGGATAAAGAGCTGGTCAGCGAAACGCTGGAGATGCTGCAAACCTGTTATCAACAGCTCGGTAAAAATGCCGAGTGGGCGGAGTTTTTACGCCGCGCCGTAGAGGAGAATACCGGTGCTGGCGCTGAGTTAATGCTTGCCGATATTCTGGAAGCGCGTGAAGGTAGTGACGCAGCTCAAGTCTATATCACGCGTCAGCTACAGCGACATCCTACCATGCGGGTGTTCCATAAGCTGATGGATTACCATCTCAACGAGGCGGAAGAAGGGCGAGCGAAAGAAAGCCTGATGGTACTGCGTGATATGGTTGGCGAGCAGGTGCGCAGTAAACCGCGGTATCGTTGTCAGAAATGCGGTTTTACCGCCTATACCTTGTACTGGCACTGTCCGTCCTGCCGGGCATGGTCGACCATTAAACCTATTCGCGGACTTGATGGGCAGTAGTATATAAAAAAAAGCCTCACTTTAGTTACAACATACTTAATGACGTAAAACTAAAAACGACGCTGGCATCGGCAGCCAGGGCTTATCAGGTTATCAATCGAACCTGTTAATTTCCCTGCGCCACAGGTAGAATGCACGCCGTTTATCCAATTTGCGCCACTTCCGGTGCCCATCATCAAGAAGGTCTGGTCATGACGTTTACTGCTTCATCTTCTTCCTGCGCTATTACTGAATCGCCTGTCGTTGTGGCGTTGGATTACCATGAACGCGATAAAGCCCTGGCGTTTGTCGATAAAATCGATCCTTGCGATTGTCGCTTAAAAGTGGGCAAAGAGATGTTCACGCTGTTTGGTCCACAGCTCGTTCGGGATCTCCAGCAACGTGGGTTTGATGTCTTTCTTGATCTAAAATTTCATGATATTCCCAACACCACGGCCCGGGCAGTCGCTGCAGCGGCAGACCTGGGCGTCTGGATGGTAAACGTTCATGCGTCTGGCGGGGCGAGAATGATGGCCGCAGCGCGCGACGCGCTGGTGCCATTCGGTAAAGATGCGCCGTTGCTCATTGCCGTGACCGTGTTGACCAGTATGGAAACCAGCGATCTGCGCGATCTGGGCGTGACGTTGTCACCGGCGGAACATGCGGAGCGGCTGGCGCGCCTGACGCAGCAATGCGGGCTGGATGGCGTGGTCTGTTCCGCTCAGGAAGCGGTCAGATTTAAACAGGCCTTTGGCGCTGCATTTAAGCTGGTGACGCCGGGCATTCGGCCCGCAGGCAGCGAGGCAGGCGACCAGCGACGCATTATGACGCCCGAACAGGCATTATCCGCCGGCGTCGACTATATGGTGATTGGCCGCCCGGTTACGCAATCGGTAGATCCGGCGCAAACGCTGAAGGATATTAACGCGTCACTGAAACGGGAGGCATAATGAGCGATTCCAATAGTCGTCTGGTTTATTCAACACAGACGGGGCGCATTGAAGAACCTAAAACGGCGCCGGTTCGTCCCAAAGGGGATGGTATCGTTCGCATTCAGCGTCAAACCAGTGGCCGTAAGGGTAAAGGCGTATGTTTGATTACCGGTATCGAGATGAATGATGCGGAATTAACCAAACTGGCGGCTGAACTGAAGAAAAAATGCGGCTGCGGCGGGGCAGTAAAAGAAGGGATTATTGAAATTCAGGGTGATAAACGCGACTTGATAAAATCATTGCTGGAAGCTAAAGGAATGAAAGTAAAATTAGCTGGCGGCTAATGAAAACGCCACGGTTGTAAATTACCGTGGCGTAAAAGTCAACTTTGTCTATTTTTGTAATCCTGACCTGAAAAGAATATACCCAAAATAATTCGAGTTGCTTAAAGGCGGCAAGGGAGTGAGTCCCCAGGAGCATAGATAACTATGTGACTGGGGTGAGTGAGCGTAGCCAACACATAAGCGACTTGAAGTATGAAGGGTATAAACGTATTATTTTGAGCCGTTCAATATTTAAACGTCTGGATTATTTTCCGACCTGGTGACCAATCACGCCGCCGACCGCCGCGCCGCCCAGGGTGCCTAATGTACTGCCGTCCGTTAACACTGCGCCGCCTAACGCCCCCGCACCTGCGCCAATAGCCGTGTTGCGATCGCGCTTGGACCAGTTTGAGCAGGCGCTCAGAGACATTGCTACAGTGATTGCCAGCACAGCAGCGGCCATTTTTTTGCTCGTCATAAACATAATACTCTCTCCTGAATTAACGATTCACGGAATTAAGCTCACTATAACTATAGTTAAAATAAAACCTGTTAAGAGATTTTCCGTAAAACCTGATTGCGCAGGGGTATATCACGCAGGTGATAGTCACTTCCTGTTATTTCGCTAATATTAATTTTACGACGTTACGCTCGTTACAACAGGTAAATAGTCTTAATTGGGATGTCAGAAAAGTCTTAGAGAGAGGATGGTTTGCCATAGGGCAAACCATCGGGAAATATTTTAAACGGATGAGCCAATAACATTGACCAGCAGCCCTGCATGTTCTAACTGCATTTGATCGCTGGCGGAAATTTTGGAATCCGTAATGACACGATGAAAGCGAGAGAGCGGGCCCAGGGGATAGGGATGCACACAGCCAAATTTGGAGCTGTCGGTGAGGACAATCGCTTCTGAGCCTTTTTCCAGAACAGCGTTAACCACATCCGATCGCATCATATCGCGTCCGGTAAAGCCGGTATCAGCCTGCCAGCCATCAATACCGATAAATGCTTTGCTGAAATGCACTTGATGGATAAACTGTCGCGTCAACGGCCCTACCATGCTTTCACTTTTTTTCTGATAGATTCCACCGAGGAGAATGACTTCGCAAGGGGTCTCTTTGAGCAGGTGCGCGATATAACTGCTCACGGTGATGATCGTGACATCTTTTTGTTCCGCCAGCGTCCGGGCCAATAGCGCATTGCTACTGCCATTTTCAATAAAAACGGATTCCCCTGGACTGACCAGCGAGGCGGCGAACTCCGCCAGTCGGCGTTTTAGCGTGTAGTTCGTCATCATGCGAGTCTCTACGTCATCGCTCTCAAGCGAAACGGCGAAACCGTGCGCACGGCGTAAATAGCTCTGTTTTTCCAGGGTATTCAGATCCTGACGAATCGTGACTTCAGATACGCCGGTAATTTTCGCCAGTTCAGCAACGCTCATCTGGCCTTTATCAACCACCATTTGCAAAATTGATTGTTGTCGGGAGTTCATAGTATTAATTTTATACGTTAAGAGGAGTCAACAGACAGTCAGAGAGCCGGGAAGGGCTAACGGCCATCCCGGACAAATAATCGCTATCAGATTTCCCAGGGCGAACCGGGAGCCTGGGATGGCGAGATACCGTCTTTAACCTGATCTAACAGCTCTGCTCTCAATATTTCAAGGTTATTGATGGCCGAGTGGTAATCGCCAGCAACAAGGATATCCAGCACGGTATCAATGCGTGCGGCAATTCGTTGTGCTTCGATATCAGACATGTTTGTTTGTCATCCTTAATGTCAGAAAAGGTTTGAATTCATGATGCAGAAATTAATCTGAAAAGAGAAGGGAAAAATAGGGTTACGCCTGCCTGCACAGGCTGTTTTCTCTATTATCGCCACCATTAACGCATTTTTTTCGTCTGATAACGTTTGTACCAGCGTTCAAAAGAAACGGCGGGCATAGGTTTGGCGAATAAAAAGCCCTGTCGTTCATTGACGCCGTTTTTTGTCAGGAAGGCATCTTCTTTAGCATTTTCTACGCCTTCGGCAATCACTTGTAAATTTAGCGCCTGAGCCACTGCTACAATCGCCCGAACCAGAGATTGCGACAGCGGTTGCTTATGGATATCTCTGACGAAAGCCTGATCCAGTTTAACGGCATCAATAGGGAACCGGGCGAGTTGAGAAAGCGAAGAATACCCGGTGCCAAAATCATCCAGATGAATCTGAGCGCCGAGCTGACTAAATTGCTGGATAACCGATAGCGCCAGCGTGTCGTTTTCAATCAGGCAGCTTTCTGTTAGCTCGACATCGATCGGGCAATACTCAAAATTCAGATCGTACAAAGCCTGTTTAAGCGCAGTAAAAAGCGTCTGGTCGGCCAGTTGTCGCGCCGAAAAGTTAACGGCTACGCGCAAGTTAATCCCTTTATCGCGCCATTTCGCAATCTGGCGAACCACATCCAGAATCACCCAGCGGCCCAGCGGGACGATGAGTCCTGACTCTTCGGCGTATGAGATGAACTCCAGCGGCGGAATTAATCCGCGTTCCGGCGATTGCCAGCGTACCAGCGCTTCCAGGCTACGTACTTCGCCGCGCCAGGTAATTTTGGGCTGATAGTGAATAAGTAACTGGTCGTTTTCCAGCGCTTTTCGCAGGTTTGTATCCAGCCAGTGATAGTCAAATACGCGCTGATTCATTTCCGGCGAAAAAACGCAAAACTGACCGCGGCCGCCTTCTTTGGCGTTATACATTGCGGTGTCGGCAGTGCGAATGAGACTTTCGCTGTCCTGTCCGTGCCGGGGGGCCAACGAAATGCCAATGGCGCATCCTGTGTAAACTTCAATGAGTCCAATACGAAACGGTTGCCGCAGACGGGTAAGGATTCGTGAGGCTACTGCTTCCAGCGCGGCCTGAGATGTATGGGCAGCGAGGACAATGAATTCATCTCCCCCCAGTCTGGCCAGCAATTGATCTTCCTCCAGACAACGCAACAGCGCCAGCGAAACGGCCTGTAAGAGCTGATCGCCAAACATATGCCCATAGGCGTCATTAATTTTCTTGAAATTATCCAGATCGAGATAAACGATACCCACCTGCGACTCGCCAGCCGAGGCAATAGCATGATTAATAAATTCATGAATAGCATTGCGATTGGGCAGGCCGGTGACGGTGTCTGTATTCGCCAGTATGCGTAAACGCTCCTGAGCCCGCCTTTCTTCGGTGATATCCGTGCCTGCGCAGATCAGGAAAATTTCGTTTTTTCCGCTGCCGTTATGGACGAATTTATTACGAAATAAGAACAGGCGTTGGCCTTTACGGGTCTTTATCCAGCGTTCGATTTCATAGGCATTGCCATTGCGAAAAAAATTCTCAATGTAGTGTCGGGAGGCAACCGCCTCCCGGCGACTCATAAATAATTTAAAGACGCTTTGACCCATTACGTCTCGCTCTTTTAAGCCCGTGTACTCTTCGCATAACCGATTAAATCGACAGATTTTTCCCCGACTATCCAGTATCGCAATGACTGAGTTGGCTTCTGATACGATTTGCTCGGCAAAAGAGAGCTCCTGCGCCTGCGTTGGCGCGACGGCAGGCGTATCAGGCCAGGTTGCCAGGCTGCCAGCCCATTCACGGTTATTAACCTTACGGCCTACCAGGTGCACTGCGGTAACCTGTTTTTCTATCAACAACGTTATCAGCAGACTGGACGTAATCGCCGTTATTTCCCGGATACGCCCGGCTTGCTCCGGCGATAGCTCAACCGTTTTTTCTGTATCCGTTTCACCTGTCGGGGAGAGATACAGCACGTTGCGGTCATCAGCCAGACGCCAGTGAGAGTGAAGGGGATTTAGCGCCGTTTGTTCCTGAATCTGTTTCATCATGCGTACCATCCCATTTAAGCGCCAGGTGCCTGAAAAGAAAGGTTAGCCATGTTATAAATAAGGATAATTATGGCTGAACGTATTGTTTTATCTATGTATTCATATGTAATCCAGATTCTGGAAAAAGCATAGTCGCCAGCTAAAAATAACAAGAAATGGAGCGTTTGAATAAGATTAAACTTAGAGCATGACGGAAGGGAGAAGAAGAAAAGAAGCGGCCTTTGCCTTCTCAGCAAAGGCCGTTGAGCGAGCTAAGCGTGGTTACGCTGCCGGTCGGGCAATAATGCTGCGGGTTTCCATGCGAACTTCCGCAATAGTGACATCAATGACATCCGTCACTTTATAAACCGTCTCACCTTTAATCTGTACCGTACCGTTTTCCTGGCTGCATACCAGTTCATCGCGAACGGCGTGCAGGAACGGGGCAGGGATAAAGGCGATAGCGCCGTTATCGACCAGTCGCACACGCATACCACCGCGGCTGACGTCAATAATTTCTGCCGCGAAACGGGTATTTGTTCCCGCCTTATCGTTAAGGAAGCGTGCATATAACCAGTCGCCGACATCGCGCTCAGCCATACGGTTCAGGCGGCGACGTTCCGCCATTTGCTGAGTGATATCTTCCTGCGGACGCGCAATAGCTTCCCCCTTGATGACCGCTTTCAGCAGGCGATGGTTAATCATATCGCCATACTTACGGATGGGAGAGGTCCAGGTGGCGTAAGCCTCAAGACCAAGACCGAAATGCGGCCCCGGCTCGGTGCTGATTTCCGCAAAAGACTGGAAGCGACGAATGCGGCTGTCAAGGAAACCGGAGGGCTGCGCATCCAGTTCGCGACGCAGTTTACAGAAGCCTTCCAGCGTCAGCACCTCTTCGGCATCGACATGCAGACCATGCGTTTTAAGCAGCGCGGCCAGCGCGTCGGCATTCGCGGGATCGAAGCCCGTATGTACGTTGTAAATACCGAAACCGAGCTTATCGCGCAGTACGCGCGCGGCGCAAAGGTTAGCGGCGATCATCGACTCTTCTACGATACGGTTAGCGATACGGCGCGGTTCCGCCACAATATCCAATACTTCGCCTTTTTCGCCAAGCACAAAGCGGTAATCCGGGCGGTCTTTAAAGACTAACGCATGATGATGACGCCACTCACTGCGGCTTAGACAAATACGGTGCAACAGACGAATCTGCTGGGCAATGCCTTCGTTATCCGGCTGCCAGGTGCCGTTATTTTCCAGCCAGTCGGAGACATTGTCGTACGCCAGCTTGGCCTTCGATTCGATCGTGGCCGCAAAAAAGGCGATATCATCGTCAATGGCACCGTCCGCGGCGATAATCATGCGACAGGCGAGCGCCGGACGCACTTCGTTGGCGCGCAGCGAGCACAGATCGTCAGACAGCTCACGCGGCAGCATAGGAATATTGAAGCCCGGCAGGTAGTTGGTGAAGGCGCGAATTTTCGCGGCGTTATCCAGCTTACTGCCTTCGGCAATCCAGGCGGTAGGATCGGCGATAGCCACCGTAAGCTGGAGTCTGCCGTCCGCTAATTCCTCAGCATAAAGCGCGTCATCCATATCCTCAGTGCTTGCGCTATCGATAGTGACGAAATTCAGCGCGGTCAGATCCTGACGCTCCAGCCCTTCGTCAAGCATCTCCGTCGCTACGCCGTTCGGCGCTTCTTTTTCCAGGTTGTGGCGGGCAAGCGTAACCCACCAGGGAACAAAGTGATCGTCGGCAAAGGTGATGTACTGCGTTAAATCGGCGTAAAACGAACGGTCGCCTTTAAGCGGATGGCGGCGCATTTCGGCAACCGCCCAGTCACCTTCTTTGAACTCATGCTGAACGCCGCGCGCGGCGCGGCAGGGAATCGCGTCTTTCAGCAACGGATGATCCGGCACGATGGACAGGCGGTCATTTTTACCCTGAACTTTTCCCACAAAGCGCGTCAGGAACGGTTCGATCAGTTCTTCCGGCTCGGCAGACTCCCGTTCTTTTTCCGTGTGGATGACCGCGACGATACGATCGCCATGCATCACTTTTTTCATCTGCGGCGGAGGAATGAAATAGCTTTTTTGCGCGTCAACTTCAAGGAAGCCAAAGCCTTTTTCCGTGGCTTTTACGACCCCTTCAGCGCGCGGCGTCTGGGAATGCAGTTGCTGTTTAAGCTGCGCTAGCAGCGGGTTGTCCTGAAACATATTCGTCTATTTTCGTAGCCAAAAGAGCGGCTGACAGTTTTACGCGATTCTGCCTGGCGCAGCAAGCGCTCTTTCAGTAATGGATGAGTTAATTGGTTTCGCCCAACGCGATTTTTAAACGATTTAACCATCCGCACACGCCGCACCAGCCTAACATATTAATGGCCTGCTCCGATGAAACTCCCCTGGTGAGTAGCGGGAAAAAATGCGCGGCGCTAAAGCGATCGGGCGCCCTGGTGAGCCATTGTATCGCCTGTGTCAGCGCAGGCTCAAGCTCCCAACGAGCGATGTCGTCGTCTTCCTGGCGTAACGTGATAACAGCGCGGCGCCACGCGCCAGGTTGGGTTGCCTGTTCGTTAAAGCAGGCGGCGCTGCCGTTGATACGTGATGTGAGGAGCGTGATAAGTGGAAGTAAAGAAGGGGGCAACGCGGTGTGTAATGTGCTGGTCAGTATGCGTTCGAGTAACGCGAATGAAGACGGATCGCGGATGAGTACCGGCGCCATCATTTGGCATTGTGAAGACGAATATTGCCGCCGAACTTTGGTATGGGCGGGAGGATATTCTACCAGACTGGCGGCGGGCCGCCATGTCGTCTGAGGGTTTTGAAACCGCGCGGCCCTGGCAAAGCGCTGCATCTCCTGGCCGGGCAGCTCGCGCACGGGCAGACGGCAAAACGCCTGAAATATCGCCGCTACCCGCGCCTGAAAACCGATAAACCCAATGATCTGATTGATGAGTACGGTATCCCGGGCGGTTAATCCCACCTCTGCAAGCTGTTCGCGGGCTCGCGTATTGATAACGGAGGGGGAGCCGGCAAGCTGACGAGCGTATTGCGTAATTTGCGCCAGCCGTTGATTGCTCTCTCTTGAGGCGTCAGGGCCAGGTAGTGGCGCCAGACGCGCGGCATAATGGCGACACAAACGCTGAACTCCAAATACCTGAGCGGCGGTCAGGGCGGTGCTCATACGTTCATAGGCACTAAACGTATGAAGCCGGTCGTTGAGAACCGTGCGGGGAAATAAGACATCCGCCAACTGGCGAGCTGGCTTTAACCATGATTCAAAAGGCGTCAACGCGGTTTCTGCTACCGTTAAATCCAGTAAAAAACGATCGTTAACATACGCGGCTTCCGGCATCAGCGAAAGCGGGGTTTGTGACGACATAGTGGATTGTGTTTCATGATACCAGTGGCTTTTACCCGCTTTTCGGCATTGTTCCATAGGGTTTCCCGAGGATGAAATGGCGATCGATAATGATTCGACGTCGGATCGTTTATGCTGGATTATCCTGGCGTATGCGGGAAAGGGATGAAAGATTGTTAGGTGATAACAAATATCAGAACGCTATATAACGAGATGAGCGGTGAGTGAGGGGAATGGGGCGGCACAGCCGTGCCGCCCGCTAATAAACTTAATGCGCTTACTTCAGTTCCAGTTCATTCATTGCCGCAATGCTGAACCCGCCGTCAACATGAACGACTTCGCCAGAAATGCCTGCCGAGAGATCGGAGCACAGAAACGCCGCTGAGTTACCCACATCTTCAATGGTCACGGTGCGACGAATTGGCGTAACGGCTTCACAATGCGCCAGCATTTTACGGAAGTCTTTAATACCGGACGCCGCCAGCGTGCGGATTGGACCCGCAGAGATGGCGTTGACGCGAACGCCTTCCGGTCCCATAGCATTTGCCATATAACGCACGTTAGCTTCCAGAGAGGCTTTCGCCAGACCCATGACATTGTAGTTCGGGATGGCGCGCTCCGCTCCCAGATAAGACAAGGTCAACAGCGCAGAACCCGGATTCAGCATGGCGCGGCAGGCTTTCGCCATGGCAACAAAGCTGTAAGAGCTAATATCGTGAGCGATTTTAAAGCCTTCGCGGGTAACCGCATTAACATAATCGCCGTCCAGTTGATCGCCAGGCGCGAAACCGATCGAGTGTACGAAACCGTCAAATTTCGGCCAAACGTTACCCAGCTCTGCAAACATAGCGTCAATGCTGGCATCTTCAGCGACATCACACGGTAAAACGATGCTGGAACCCAGCTGGGCAGCAAATTCTTCTACGCGGCCTTTCAGTTTGTCGTTCTGGTAGGTGAACGCCAGTTCAGCTCCTTCGCGGTGCATCGCCTGTGCGATACCGTAGGCGATGGACAGTTTACTGGCCACGCCAGTGACCAGAATGCGCTTACCGGAAAGAAAACCCATAGCTTTAATCCTTATAGTCATTGCTTATTTTTTGCTTTTACGAACAATGGTTAACAGCAACTTTTCAACATTATTCGAAATTAGTCTGAAATTATATCCCACTCCTGGCCCCGTGTGTCACGCTATTTTTCCGCTGCTATCTCCAGCAGGTGACGTTCTAAAACCACACGGTAACGAAGTCCCTGAGGATTTTGAGCGTTCCCCAGGGCCAAACTGGCAAATCAAAGAGTCTAATGGGACAGGCTCTACGGTGCAGTATACCAGCTAGTGTAAGGTTCGCCTCATCCAACCAGAGACACCGGGACGGACAGTAAGTACGATAGCGATGCGCCTTCCACCAGACAAATAAAGGTTCTGTAGGAAGCCAGAATATTCATCCGAATGGTTTTCCTCACCTATTAACGATGTCATGGACATGTAACTTTAACCAGCAAATGCTTAACAAAAATAATTTCTTTTTTAGGTGTTGTAGGTTTTCTCTATTTGTTGATACAGAGTAATGCTGAATATGAAAATTTTTGGAAATCAGGTGATTGCAGTAGTTACAAATCGGGTTTTTATATGTTTGCATGTTTATTATAATAAATTTTAGAGGGGGTGATACATATGCCGTTTACATTTCATATCGGAAATCGTAGCTGCCAGATATCAGAAAGGTATTTAAGAGATATCATCGATAATAAAAGAGAGCATGTTTTTTCAACGTGTGAGAAATTTATAGATTTTTTCAGGAATATATTCACCAATCGAAGTTTGATTTCTGATTATAGAGAAATATATAATCTACTGTGCCAAAAAAAAGACCATTCCGATATTAAAGGGCCTTTCTCTCCGGGACCATTTTCGAAGCGAGATGACGACTGTACACGATGGCGACCCCTTCTTGGATATATTAAACTTATTGATGCCTCCAGACCTGAAACAAGAGATAAATATACTGTAGAGGTATTAGCATTTCAAGAGAATATGTTACTGCTAAAACTGTTTTACGATGGAATATTAGTGACCGAGACGGAGTGTTCTGAGCGTTGCGTCGATTTTTTAAAAGAAACGATGTTTAATTATAATACCGGGAAAATAACGCTTGCCGCTTTGGATAATGATAATCTGCCGCCGAACGAAGCAGGTAGTAATGGGATCTATGACACTTTTGAGCAACGTTTGATAGACTTCCTGACCACGCCCGCCACGGCGTCTGGTGATGAGAGCGGCGCTATTGATCAGACGGATACATCACAACCAGCGGCAATAGAGGCGTTTATTAACTCGTCGGAGTTTCAGAAAAATATTCGCATGACTGATATTGAAAAAAATAAAATAGGTAGCGGAAGTTATGGGACTGTTTATCTGTTAAATGATGACTTTGTTGTTAAGATTCCAATTAATGAGCGGGGAATAAATGTGGATGTTACCTCTTCAGAACATCGTAATTGTCATCCTGAGCGAGTCAGTAAGTATTTGAATATGGCCAATGGCGACAAGAATTTTTCTCGTTCGGCCATCATGAATATTAATGGTAAAGACGTTACGGTTTTAGTTTCAAAATATATTAAAGGTCAGGAGTTAGATGTTGAAGATGAAGATAACTATCGCATGGCGGAGGCACTTCTTAAATCCCGAGGGGTTTATATGCATGATATAAATATCTTAGGTAATATTCTGGTTAAAGAGGGGGTTCTTTTCTTTGTGGATGGCGATCAAATCGTGCTGTCACAAGAATCCCGGCAACAGCGAAGCGTTTCTCTTGCAACAGCACAACTGGAAGAGCAAATTAAGACCCATCACATGATAAAATTAAAGCGGGCCGAGACCGAAGGAAATGATGAAGATGTTGAATATTATAAGTCACTTATTACGGAGCTTGATGAATTAATCGGAGAGCAAACACAGGCACCTGCGCCAGGAAGACGTTTTAAACTAGCCGCACCGGAGGAAGGGACTCTTGTGGCTAAAGTATTAAAGGATGAATTAAAAAATAGCCTTTAGTTCCGTTCTTTTCTGCGAATCGCCGGGGGCTCATTCGCTACAGATTTACCGATCAACTATTAAGAGTTGCTATTCGCTTAAAGGTTGTTCGCGGGATCTGGACAGCCTGCAACGGAGATGCAACTCGCAACCAGGGTTGGCGATGCCGTGCTGCCATAGTGGGTGAAATGCCTCGTGATTACGCATTAACACTCACTCGCCTTGATTTCTCCTCTCTGCCAGGCAAGAAGAACCTGGCTTTACGGATGGTCTCATTCCGTCGTATTAGCATTGTTTGGCGTAGTATGTAAATTTCATTATAGCAAGAGAGGAACATTCTCAAAACATAAAATTAGCAAGTTATCATAAAGTTAACGTATATTGTTTTTTTCGATCATTTTTTATATATTGATCGTTTTTATTGATTGATTTGCGTTAAAAGCGCATTATCAGGGAGTTAAGATCAAGTGGAGTGGTCACATGCGCTATTTTTTTATGGCAGAGCCGATAAGGGCAATGGAGGGGGATTTACTGGGTGTCGAAATTACTACCCATTTTGCATCGTCGCCCGCTCGTCCGCTACACCCTGAGTTTGTTATCTCGTCATGGGACAATTCGCAGAAGCGCCGTTTTCTGCTTGATCTGCTGCGGACAATCGCGGCTAAACATGGCTGGTTTCTACGCCACGGCCTGTTCTGTATCATAAATATCGATCGGGGTATGGCGCAGCTTGTCCTTCAGGACAAAGATATTCGCGCGTTACTACACGCCATGCTATTTGTGGAACTGCAGGTCGTTGAACATTTTTCATGTCAAGATAACGTCTTAGTCGATCCTTTAATACACGCGCTTCATAAACAACCTAATCCATTATGGCTGGGCGACCTGGGCGTAGGGAACGCAACCGCTGCGCCATTAGTTTGCGGGTGTTTTAGTGGCGTAAAACTTGACCGCAGCTTTTTTGTCTCACAAATTGAAAAAATGACGTTTCCGCTGCTTGTCAAACATATCCGGCGTTATTGTGACAAGATCGTGGTGGGTGGCCAGGAAAACACGCGCTATTTGCCGATGTTAAAAACGGCAGGCATTTGGGCAACCCAGGGCACGTTATTTCCTTCCGTTGCGTTAGAAGAGGTGGAAACATTGCTGTTGGGCAGTCGCGTGAACACCCTCAGAGAATCGAACTGAGGGTATTTGTTTCGCTTAGCGATCCTTTCGCCATGCGTCAGCAGTCAGCGCCTCGCCAAAATGACCTGCGATTAAACGGCGGGTAAGCTCATGTAGCGGAGAGGCGAGCACATCGGCGGTGCTGCCGCGTTCAACCACTTCCCCCTGATGCATCACTAATACCTGATCGCTAATATGTTTCATCATGCCGATATGCTGCGTGACATAGATATAGGAGATGCCTTGCTTTTCCTGCAATTCAAGCATGAGATTGATGAGCTGCGAGCGCATGGACATATCAAGCGAAGCCAGCGCTTCGTCCGCGATAATGACTTTAGGGCGTAAAATCAGCGCGCGGGCCAGGCCCAGACGTTGTTTCTGCCCCGGCGCCAGCATATGCGGGTAGTAGCTCACATGATCGGGCAATAGCCCTACCATACGCATCGTCTCGACAATCTGTTTGCGCCGCTGTTCCGGCTCCAGATCGGTATTAAGGCGCAGGGGGAAGTCAAGGATCTGTGAAATACGTTGACGTGGATTCAGTGACGTTGAGGGGTCCTGAAAAATCATTCGAATACGTTGGCTTCGAAACGAATAGTCGCCGTAATGCAGGGGATGATCGTCAATAAGAAGCTCGCCGCTGGTAGGTTCAATCATGCCGGCCAGCATCTTTGCCAGCGTGGATTTGCCGGAACCGTTTTCGCCGATAATGGCCAGGGTCTGACGCTCACGAAGCGTAAAGCTTAATGGTTTCACGGCGTCTACGGTCTGGCGGCGAAACCATCCTGTCCGGTAGCGAAAGGTTTTACTCAGGTTGCGCACTTCAAGCAGAGTTTCCACCATATCACTCTCTCTCCATATTCAGCGGAAAATGACAGGCATAGAGATGATTTTTCGCGCCGGTTAAGCGTGGCGTGATAATGCATTCTCGTTGCGCGTAAGGGCAGCGCGGCCCCAAACGACAACCTATCGGTAACTGCTCCAGTAGCGGGATCGCACCCGGCAGCGTATTCAGACGGCTTTTATGCGGCATCGCGCTGCCAAAATCCGGAATCGCACGGATAAGCGCCTGCGTATAAGGATGATGTGGCATCGTCACCAGATCTTTACTTGGCGCGGTTTCTACCGTCTGGCCGCAGTATAAAACGTTGATTTTGTCAGCCCACTGACTCAGCATTTGCAGGTCGTGGCTAATCAACAGAATGGTGGTATTACTGTTTTGATTCAGTCGGGTCAGCAGGCGAAAAATTTGCGCCTGTGTCGTCGGTTCCATTGAGTTGGTGGGTTCATCAGCGATCAGGAGTCGCGGTTGATTCGCCAGCGCGATAGCGATCATGACTTTCTGACACTCACCATCGGTCAGCTCATAGGGAAAACTGCGCATCGCGTCTTTATGATCTTTAATTCCCACCCTGTGCAGTAATTCAATTGCACGCCGTTTACGCCAGCCTAAACGCTGCCACCAGCGGCCTTTATAGGTCCAGGCGGGAATATTTTGCATTAACTGGCTGCTGACGCGTTCGGAAGGATCAAGGCACGACTGCGGCTCCTGGAAGATCATCGACACATTATGCCCGACCAGCTTACGCCGTTCACGAGAGGAGAGGCGCAGCAGATCGATATCATCAAAACGCATACGGTCGGCAGTGACTCGCCAGTTGTCTTTCGCGACGCCGCAAATAGCTTTAGCAATCAAGCTCTTTCCGGAACCCGACTCACCTACCAGGCCGCGAATTTCGCCTTCGCTTAATGTCATACTGACGCGATCGACCGCTTTTACCCAGCCTTCGCTGGTTTTAAATTCAATGGTGAGATTGCGGATATCCAGTAACGGCATTATTCCACCCCCGCAATAATCGCACGACGAATCCCATCTCCGAGCAGGTTTACCAGTAAAACACTGAGCGTTATCGCCGCGCCGGGTAGCATAACGGTCCACGGCGCGACATAGATTAGCTCCAGCGCATCTCCCAACATGGCACCCCATTCGGGAGAGGGAAGCTGCGCGCCGAGATCTAAAAATCCCAGCGCGGCGATGTCCAGAATCGCCATCGACAGCGCCCGGGTAATTTCGGTGACCAGACCGGCGGTAATATTCGGTAAAATGGCGAACCACAGAATATTCAGCGTTGTCGCGCCATCCAGACGGGCGGCAATGACGTACTCTTTTTCCAGTTCATCATGCACCATGCTGTAGACGGAACGTACCATTCGCGGCAACAGGGCCAGCCAGACGGCAAACATCGCGTGTGACAGATGTGGGCCGGCAAATGCCACGACGATAATCGCCAGCAAGAGCGAAGGGATGGAAAGCAGCGTGTCCAGAATATGGTTCAGTACGGCAGAGCGTAAACCGTGCGTCGCGCCTGCCACTACGCCGAGGACTAATCCACATAGCGTAGCCGCCAGCGTTACGATAAACGCGCCGCCGACCGTGGGCGCCGCGCCGCTTAACAGGCGGCTCAGCACATCGCGCCCCAGATCGTCAGTCCCCAGAAAAAAGGAGACTTCGCCATAGCGTGACCAGGAGGGCGGCAGTAGCTGATAGCCCAAAAATTGCTGATCGATACCATAGGGCGCGATCCAGCCGCCAAAAATACACAGCAACGCCAGACCGGCGCATCCATACAGGCCCACCATCGCAGGCGCGTCGCTATAAAATTTGCGCCAGGCAGTGCGCAGGGTGCCCGGCGGGCGCTTTTCGCTGTATACGCTATCGTAAGGCATACCATTCCTTATGTTTCAGAGGGTTAGCCATAGCACCCAAAATATCGGAAATCACATTGACCACAATAACCAGCGACCCAATGACCATCACGCCAGCGGAAATAGCGGCATAGTCCTGCTGACGAATGGCGTGAATTAACCATCGTCCCAGCCCTGGCCAGCTGAAAACCATTTCGGTAATCATCGCCAGCGTTAACATGGTTGAAAATTGCAGACCAAGACGGGGAATGACCGGCGGCAGCGCATTATGCAACACGTGGCGACGTAAAATCGTAAAGCGCGACAAGCCGCGCGTGGCCGCCGCTTTAACGTAGTTCTGATCGTAGACCTCAATAGTGCTGATTCGCATCAGGCGGATCACTTCTGTGGTCGGCGCGACGGAAAGCGTGAGCACCGGTAAAACCATATGCCGTATGGCGCTCATCACCATTTCATCGCGCCACGGCGAATCTGAAATCCAGGCGTCAATGATGGCGAAACCGGTAACCGGTTTAACTTCATAAAGCAGGTCAAAGCGCCCGGATACCGGCAGCCACCCCAGCGTGAGCGAAAAGAACAGTGTGAGCAGAAGCGCCAGCCAGAAAACCGGAATTGAGAAACCTAATAGCGCCAGCGCGCTGATAAAACGATCCGGCCATTTGCTACGCGTCACGCCAGCCAGCATCCCGACCGGGATGCCGACCATCAGCGCAAAACCAAAAGCGAGAATGCACAGCTCCATCGTGGCGGGAAACACCTCTTTAAGCTGTTCGGAGATCAGCTGGCCGTTAATGCTGGACACGCCAAAGTCCCAGTGCAGCAGACCGTTGAACCAGAAAACCCAGGCATTCCATAATGATGCGCCTTGTAGCGGCGCGTGCGGCGTAAAATAGCTCAGGCTAAAGCCGATAAAGGTCAGGAAGAACAGCGTCACCAGCAACAGCAATAACCGACGCAGGGTGAAGATAATCATGGTTTTTTCACCTCTTCGTGTTTTTCGCGGGAGACGCCGGCAAAAGACGCATTGCCGAACGGGCTTAACACCAGCCCTTTAATATCGTAGCGGTAAGCCTGCAGGCGTAGTGATGATGCCAGCGGCAGTATCGGCAGCTCTTTTTCCAGGATATTCTGCGCTTCCTCATACGCTTCTATGCGCGAAGCCAACTGCTGCGACGACAGTGCCTTACGCAGCACGCTGTCAAATTCAGGGTTACACCAGTGGGCGAAATTGGTTTGCGAATTGATGGCTGCACAGCTTAACAGCGGTCTGAAAAAGCTATCCGGATCGTTGCTGTCCGTGGCCCAGCCGGATAAGGTCAGATCGTGATTCATATCCATCAGGCGCGCCTCCTGAAAGCGGCCTTCAACCGGCACAATGACCACTTTTACGCCAACCTGCGCCATATCCGCCTGAATAAGCTCCGCCGTTTTTAGCGGACTTGGGTTCCAGGCCTGAGAACTGGTCGGCACCCAGAGATGCAGCGTAAGATTCTCAATGCCCAGCGCTTTTAGCTGTTCGCGCGATTTTTGCGGATTGTACTCCGTAATTTTGGCATCGTTATCGTAAGCCCATGAGGCTCTCGGTAAAATGGAGGCTGCGGTTTCTGCCGTGCCGTAATAAATCGACTGCATCAAACGCTGGTTGTTGATCGATAAGGCCAGCGCATGGCGCACTGCGGGATTATTCAACGGCGGCTTATCGGTGTTAAAGGCCAGATAGGCGATATTCATCCCCGGGCGCAACGTTAGGCGCAAACGCGGATCGTCGCGTAAAATAGTTAGCTGGCTGGCGGCGGGCCAGGCCAGAACATCGCATTCACCGGTCAGTAATTTCGATAAACGCCCGGTACCGCCGGAGCCTAAATCCACCACCACTTGTGGCATCAGCGGTTTGCCGCGCCAAAACCCATCGTGACGCTGGAGACGAATAAACTGCCCGGCACGGTACTCCGAAAGCTGGAAAGGCCCGGTGCCGACCGGTTGGCGGTCTAGCAGTTCCTGACGATCTTTTCGGCTAAGCTGCGCGGCGTACTCAGCGGACATGACGGAAGCGTAGTGTGTGGCCAGATGCCATAAAAAGGAGGCGTCTGGCTGCGTCAGGCGAAACTCAACGGTGTTATTGTCCAGCTTACGCACGCTTTTTACATTGTCGGCGAACTGTAGGCTATCAAAGTAGGGGAAGCTACTACCGTTGATGTTATGCCACGGATGTCGACGATCGAAAATTCGCTGAAAGGTAAAGACGACATCATCAGCATTGAGTTTTCGGGTCGGCGTAAACCAGGCGGTTTTTTGAAAGGAAACGTCGCGGCGCAGGTGAAAACGGTACGTTGCCCCGTTATCCAGCACTTCCCAGCTTTCTGCCAGCTCGGGGACTAAACGATAAGTATAGGGATCGACATCCAACAGGCGGTCATATAACTGGGCGGCCAGGGTATCGACGATGAGGCCGCTGCTCGCTTTTTGCGGATTAAAGGTGTTGACCTGCCCGCTGACACAATACACAAAGCCGCTATCGCGAATATCTGCACTCGCGGTTTGTTCGGGCGCAGTCGCAGCCGTAGCCTGACTACTCAGTAGACCCGCTATCACGATCAGAGACGATAAAACCAGGCGCATAATAGTTAAGTTTTTGAAGTTCAATTTGCAAAGTGTATCGCACTTCGGCCCGCCACGTAAAAATGTCGGTGGATAACTGGCGTAAATGTCGTCAATTAGCCGGAGAAATAGCTAAAGCTGATGCTTTTTAAGCAAGGCGCGAAACTGGTGGTAGGTGAGTGCCAGCAAATCGGCGGCTCGTTTCTGGTTAAATTTCGCCTGCTGTAAGCTACGTTGCAGCAGCGCTTTTTCCTGTTGCAGTTGAAACTCACGTAATTTGAGCGGCAGGTCAGGCGTGGCGGATGCCGCTGGCAGGGCGGGCGCGGGCGGTTCGGCGGGATGGCGTTGAAAAGGATCGATAACAATTTCATCCAAAGGATGTTCACTACTGCCGTGGCGATACACTGAACGTTCGACTACGTTTTTCAGCTCGCGGACATTACCCGGCCAGGCGTAATGCAACAACGTTTCTTTTGCCCGATCGGTAAAACCGGGAAATAAGGGCAGACGTAGTTCACGACACATCTGAATAGCAAAATGCTCGGCCATCAGCATGATATCGCTCTGGCGTTCGCGCAGCGGCGGCAGTTGTACAACATCAAAAGCCAGCCTGTCGAGCAGATCGGCACGAAATATCCCTTCCTTCACCATGGCGGGTAAATCGGCATTGGTGGCGCATACTAATCGCACATTAACCTGTAACGGCTGGCTGCCGCCGACGCGCTCTAGCTCGCCATATTCAATCACTCGCAGCAGCTTTTCCTGTACCAGCATCGGCGCTGTCGCCAGTTCATCCAAAAACAGCGTGCCGCCATCGGCGCGTTCAAAGCGACCGGGATGACGTTTTTGCGCCCCGGTAAAAGCGCCCGCTTCATGGCCAAACAGTTCGGAGTCCAGCAGGTTTTCGTTAAGCGCCGCGCAGTTAAGCGAGATAAGCGGCCCCTGCCAGCGTGAAGAGAGATAGTGCAGGCGATTGGCGATAAGTTCTTTACCCGTCCCGCGTTCGCCAATGATCAGAACTGGCTTATCCAGCGGCGCGAGCCGGGAGACTTGTTCCAGTACTTCAAGAAAACGGTTTGCCTCGCCGAGCAGGTTATCTTTAAATTCAGCCATGATGAAAATCGCCACTTGTTAGTGTTTTTCACCACTTTATCCTTTTTTGCTGGCGAGGTAAAACGAAATAATTCCTTTATTATCAGTGATATGAAAAGTTGGCACGCAAATTGTATTAATCATGTAGCAGGGCATCGCCCGTTATCAGAACATTATGTGAGGATTGAATTATGGGTATTTTTTCTCGTTTTGCCGACATCGTGAACGCCAATATCAATGCGTTGTTGGAAAAAGCGGAAGATCCGCAGAAGCTGGTGCGCCTGATGATTCAGGAGATGGAAGATACGCTGGTGGAGGTTCGCTCAAACTCCGCGCGTGCTTTAGCGGAAAAGAAACAGTTATCCCGTCGTATTGAACAGGCTACGGCTCAGCAGACCGAGTGGCAGGAAAAAGCGGAACTGGCTCTGCGCAAAGATAAAGACGATCTGGCGCGCGCCGCATTGATTGAAAAACAAAAGCTGACCGATTTAATTGCTACGCTTGAACAGGAAGTCACGCTGGTGGATGACACGCTGGCGCGCATGAAGAAAGAGATTGGCGAGCTGGAAAACAAACTCAGCGAAACACGCGCTCGCCAGCAGGCACTGATGCTGCGTCATCAGGCGGCGAGTTCTTCCCGTGATGTCCGTCGTCAGCTTGACAGCGGCAAACTGGATGAGGCCATGGCGCGGTTTGAATCCTTTGAACGTCGTATCGATCAAATGGAAGCGGAAGCGGAAAGCCATCGTTTTGGTAAGCAGCAATCGCTGGACCAACAGTTTGCCAACCTGAAAGCTGATGATGAAATCAGCGAGCAGCTGGCGCAGTTGAAAGCCAAAATGAAGCAAGATAATCAATAATGACAATGGCGGCGCCGGTACGCGCCGTCGCTCATCAGCTTTAGGTGTAAGGAGAACGCATGAGCGCGCTATTTCTGGCCATCCCGTTAACCATTTTTGTGTTGTTTGTGTTACCGATTTGGCTGTGGCTGCATTACAGCAACCGCGCCGGTCGGGGAGAACTGTCGCAAAGCGAGCAGCAACGCTTACTGCAACTCACAGACGATGCGCAACGTATGCGCGAGCGCATTCAGGCACTGGAAGACATTCTTGATGCAGAGCATCCGAACTGGAGAGAGCGCTAATGGGTGGAATCAATCTGAATAAAAAACTATGGCGTATGCCGCAAAAGGGCATGGTGCGTGGCGTTTGCGCCGGGATCGCCGACTACCTTGATGTACCGGTAAAACTGGTACGTATTCTGGTCGTGCTGTCGATTTTCTTTGGGCTGGCGTTTTTTACCGTAGTGGCCTATATCGTTCTGTCTTTTGTACTGGACCCTATGCCGGATAATCTGGCCGCAGGCAAACCGCAGCCGACCAGCGGCGAACTGCTGGATACCGTAGACAGAGAGCTTGCCGCAGGCGAAAAGCGTTTGCGAGAAATGGAACGCTACGTCACGTCAGATACGTTCACACTGCGTAGTCGTTTCCGTCAACTGTAAGTGATATATCGGGAAGGTGAAGATGAATACTCGCTGGCAACGCGCCGGGCAGAAGGTGAAGCCCGGCTTCAAAATAGCAGGTAAGCTGGTTCTGTTGACCGCGTTACGCTACGGGCCTGCCGGCGTGGCGGGATGGGCGGTAAAATCCGTCGCCCGTCGTCCGCTAAAAATGTTGCTGGCGTTTGCGCTGGAGCCAGTACTTCGTAAGGCGGCGAATAAAATTTCGCAGCGTTACAAATAGCGAGTCTGGTCATAATATTTTGTTAAGCTCTGGCGTATAGTGTATGCGAAATACATTACGTGTCAGGACGGAAGTATGTTGAAAAAAGGAATATTTGCGTTAGCGTTATTCATAGCCATGCCGCTTTATGCCGCAGAATACTGGATAGATGTCCGCATTCCGGAACAATATCAACGTGAGCATATTCAGGGCGCGATTAATATCCCATTGCAGGAGATTAAATCTCATATCGAAACGGTAGTTCCAGACAGGAACGATACGGTAAAGTTATATTGCAACTCCGGGCGACAGTCGGGCATGGCAAAACAAATGTTGCTTGATATGGGGTATACGCACGCGATGAATATGGGCGGCATCAGTCGTCTTGATATGCCGAAAGTAAAAAAATAGATAATCTATTGCTCAATACTCATACTAACCGCGGCGCTTAATGCGCCGTTGTTGATCTCTCCGGGTAGTTGATAATAACGTTTTTGCACATATCTATAACGCAGGCTCGTTATTATTTTTTCTTCTCTTCAGGCTCAACAGGATGTCAATGAAGCGACTTAAAACTGAACTCAACGCGCTGGTCAATCGTGGGGTAGACAGGCATTTGCGTCTTGCCGTAACCGGGTTGAGCCGCAGCGGTAAAACGGCGTTTATCACGGCGATGGTTAACCAGTTGCTTAATGTCCACGCGGGCGCGCGCTTACCGTTGCTTAGCGCGGTACGCGAAGAACGCCTGCTTGGCGTAAAGCGCGTGCCTCAACGTGATTTTGGTATTCCCCGTTTTACCTACGACGAGGGGATACTTCAGCTTTATGGCAATCCTCCCGCATGGCCCACACCGACGCGCGGTGTCAGTGAGATTCGGCTGGCATTGCGCTATCGCTCAAACGACTCGCTGCTGCGCCATTTTAAAGATACCTCGACATTGTATCTGGAGATTGTGGACTATCCAGGTGAATGGTTACTCGATCTGCCCATGCTGGCTCAGGATTATTTAAGCTGGTCCCGTCAGATGAACGGCTTGTTGCAAGGGCAACGCGCTGAGTGGGCCGCAAAATGGCGGCAACTTTGCGACGGGCTCGATCCTCTGGCGCTCGCCGATGAAAACCGGCTGGCGGAGATAGCCGCCGCCTGGACGGATTATTTGCATCAGTGTAAATCGCAGGGATTGCATTTTATTCAGCCTGGACGGTTTGTTTTGCCGGGCGATATGGCGGGCGCGCCAGCGTTGCAGTTTTTCCCGTGGCCGGATGTGGACGCCTACGGCGAGTCAAAACTGGCGCAGGCGGATAAGCAAACCAACGCTGGAATGCTGCGCGAACGCTTTAACTACTATTGCGAAAAAGTGGTCAAAGGGTTCTACAAAAATCATTTTCTACGCTTTGATCGCCAGATTGTGCTGGTCGACTGTCTGCAACCGCTTAATAGCGGGCCGCAGGCGTTTAATGATATGCGTCTCGCCTTAACGCAGCTGATGCAAAGTTTTCACTATGGCCAGCGGACTCTGTTTCGCCGCTTGTTTTCGCCGGTGATTGATAAATTGCTGTTCGCCGCAACGAAAGCCGACCATGTCACCCTCGACCAACATGCCAATATGGTGGCCTTGCTCCAGCAGCTTATTCAGGATGCCTGGCAAAATGCCGCGTTTGAAGGCATTAGTATGGATTGCCTGGGGCTGGCGTCGGTACAGGCGACCACCAGCGGCGTGATTGAGGTCAACGGTGAAAAAATCCCGGCTTTACGTGGAAACCGTTTGAGTGACGGCGCGCCGTTAACCGTGTACCCCGGCGAAGTGCCTTCGCGTTTGCCGGGACAAGCGTTTTGGGATAGTCAGGGTTTTCAGTTCGAAGCCTTTCGTCCGCAGGTGATGGATGTTGATAAACCGTTACCGCATATTCGTCTGGACGCTGCGCTGGAGTTTTTAATAGGAGATAAGCTGCGATGAGCGAACCGTTAAAACCGCGTATTGATTTTGCAGAACCGCTAAAGGAGGAGCCTACGTCGGCCTTCAAAGCGCAGCAAACTTTCAGCGAAGCGGAGTCGCGTACATTTGCGCCTGCGGCTATCGATGAGCGTCCGGAAGACGAAGGCGTGGCAGAAGCGGCGGTCGATGCCGCGCTGCGCCCCAAACGCAGCCTGTGGCGTAAAATGGTGATGGGAGGACTGGCGCTGTTTGGCGCGAGCGTGGTCGGGCAAGGCGTACAGTGGACAATGAATGCCTGGCAAACTCAGGACTGGGTCGCTTTAGGCGGCTGTGCCGCAGGCGCGCTGATCATTGGCGCTGGCGTGGGATCGGTGGTCACGGAGTGGCGGCGATTATGGCGCTTGCGTCAACGGGCGCATGAACGCGATGAGGCGCGTGAACTGTTACATAGCCATAGCGTCGGGAAAGGTCGCGCATTTTGCGAAAAACTGGCGCAGCAGGCGGGGATTGATCAATCACATCCGGCATTACAACGTTGGTATGCCGCTATTCACGAAACGCAAAACGACAGGGAAATCGTCGGTTTGTATGCGCATCTGGTACAGCCGGTACTTGACGCGCAGGCGCGACGTGAGATTAGCCGTTTTGCTGCGGAATCGACTCTGATGATCGCCGTCAGTCCGTTAGCGTTGGTGGATATGGCGTTTATTGCCTGGCGTAATTTACGCCTGATTAACCGTATCGCAACGCTGTATGGCATTGAACTTGGTTATTACAGCCGCCTTCGTCTGTTCCGTCTGGTGTTGCTGAATATCGCATTCGCGGGAGCCAGTGAGCTGGTGCGTGAAGTCGGTATGGACTGGATGTCTCAGGATCTGGCCGCACGCCTGTCCACGCGCGCGGCACAGGGGATTGGCGCAGGTCTCCTTACCGCTCGACTGGGAATAAAAGCGATGGAGCTATGTCGACCATTGCCGTGGATCGATAACGATAAACCACGTCTCGGTGATTTTCGTCGTCAGCTTATCGGTCAGCTAAAAGAGACGTTACAAAAGAGTAAGTCGTCGCCTGAGAAATGACCTTTCACAGGGCGCTGACTGCCTGGCTTTACGCCGCAGCGCCCGTTTTTCCGTCATGCTGTCAATATTTGTTGACAGAATCCTTCCTGCCAGCCGAATAGTGGCTTATCATCTATTTAATGGTTCATTATTCAGGTGAAGGTTCCCATGCGTCTGGAAGTCTTTTGTGAAGACCGACTTGGTCTGACCCGCGAATTACTTGATTTACTGGTGTTACGTAGCATTGATTTACGCGGAATCGAGATTGATCCCATTGGGCGAATTTATCTTAATTTTGCTGAGCTGGAATTCACCGACTTTAGCAGCCTGATGGCCGAAATCCGCCGTATTTCCGGCGTAACGGATGTCCGTACCGTTCCCTGGATGCCGTCCGAACGTGAACATCTGGCCCTGAGCGCGCTGCTTGAGGCGTTGCCGGAGCCGGTGCTCTCATTGGATATGAAGAGTAAAGTGGAGATGGCGAACCCGGCGAGTTGTCAGCTTTTTGCCCAGATCCAGGAGCGAATGCGGCACCATACCGCCGCACAATTAATTAACGGCTTCAATTTTCAGCGCTGGCTGGACGGTAACCCGCAAAGCTCCCATAACGAGCATGTCGTGATCAACGGGCAAAACTTCCTGATGGAGATTACGCCGGTACATTTACAAAACGAAAATGACGAATACGTGTTGACCGGGGCGGTAGTGATGTTGCGTTCCACGATTCGTATGGGGCAGCAGCTACAGAATTTGTCCACGCAGGATCTGAGCGCGTTTAGTCAGATTATTGCCGTGAGCGCAAAGATGAAGCACGTCGTTGAGCAGGCGCGCAAACTGGCGATGCTCAGCGCGCCGCTGCTGATTACCGGCGATACGGGAACCGGCAAAGATCTTTTCGCCTATGCCTGTCATCAGGCAAGCCCTCGTTCAGCGAAACCGTATCTGGCGCTCAACTGCGCTTCAATCCCGGAAGATGCGGTAGAAAGCGAACTATTTGGCCATGCGCCGGAAGGTAAAAAAGGCTTTTTTGAACAGGCGAATGGCGGTTCGGTGCTGCTGGATGAAATTGGCGAAATGTCACCGCGTATGCAGGCGAAGCTGCTACGTTTTCTCAACGATGGTACGTTCCGTCGCGTCGGCGAAGATCACGAAATTCATGTTGATGTCCGCGTTATCTGCGCCACGCAGAAAAATCTGGTGGAGCTGGTGCAAAAAGGACTGTTCCGCGAAGATCTCTATTATCGACTTAACGTTCTTACGCTTAATTTGCCGCCGTTGCGCGATTGTCCGCAGGATATTATGCCGTTGACCGAACTGTTCGTGGCGCGTTTTGCCGACGAACAGGGCGTTCCGCGACCGAAACTGTCTGCCGATCTGAGTACGGTCCTCACTCGTTACGGCTGGCCGGGTAACGTTCGCCAGCTTAAAAATGCGATTTACCGGGCGCTGACGCAACTGGAAGGGTATGAGCTGCGTCCGCAGGACATCCTGTTGCCTGACTACGATGCCGCGACGGTGGCAGTCGGCGAGGATGCGATGGAAGGCTCGCTGGATGACATTACCAGTCGTTTTGAACGTTCTGTCCTGACCCAGCTTTATCGTAGCTATCCGAGTACGCGTAAACTGGCGAAACGGTTGGGGGTATCGCACACCGCGATTGCCAATAAGCTGCGTGAATATGGTCTGAGCCAGAAGAAGGGTGAAGAGTAGAAAAAAGAAGGCCTCCGGATAGAGGCCTTCTTGTGACAAAAGAGCACCGCCTGTAGCACTGACAAACGTAGCGCCAGCAGGCGCTGGCTTATGCCTTCAGGACATTAAGCGCGGCGTCGTAATCCGGCTCGTGGGTGATTTCATCCACCAACTGGCTGAAAATAACGTTGTCGTTTTCGTCAAGCACGATGACTGCGCGCGCCGCCAAACCTTTCAGCGGGCCGTCAACGATTTCGACGCCGTAGTTTTTCAGAAACGCGTTATTACGCAGAGTGGAAAGCGTAATAACGTTGCTCAGGCCTTCCGCGCCGCAAAAACGCGACTGCGCAAAAGGCAGGTCAGCAGAAACGCACAGTACTACGGTATTCTCCACTTCTGTGGCCAGTTGATTAAACTTACGAACTGATGCGGCGCATACGCCAGTATCAATGCTTGGGAAAATATTCAGCACTTTGCGTTTGCCTGCATATTGGCTGAGGGAAACGTCAGACAAATCTTTTGCGACAAGAGTAAAAGCCTGTGCTTTGCTACCAGCCTGCGGAATAACGTTGGCAACGGTGACCGGGTTACCCTGGAAATGTACAGTCTGTGACATAATAATGTTCCTATTTACTTATAGTTAACGTCGAAATCCAGTTTAAGTCATTATTCATTAACACGGCAAATACTATTTGTAGCAAGCCGCGTCCGGCGCTATCAGAGGGGAAGAGATGAGATCTGTTAAGGTATATGAGGAAACCTGGCCGTTACATACGCCTTTCGTTATTGCGCGTGGTAGCCGAAGCGAAGCGCATGTTGTCGTTGTCGAACTGGAAGAAGAGGACGTAAAAGGCATCGGGGAATGTACGCCATATCCACGTTATGGTGAAAGTGATGCCTCGGTCATGGCGCAAATCATGAGTATTGTGTCTCAGTTAGAAAACGGGCTGACTCGCGAAGCATTGCAGAAACTGTTGCCGGCAGGCGCGGCGCGCAACGCGGTGGATAGCGCCTTATGGGATTTGCAGGCCCGCCAGCGGCAGCAAAGCCTTGCCGGGCTGCTCGGCGTGACGCTGGCCCCGGTTGTTACTACCGCGCAAACGGTAGTGATAGGCACGCCGGAACAGATGGCGGCCAGTGCGGCGGCACTATGGGAAAAAGGGGCGACGTTGCTGAAAATTAAACTCGATGCTCGTCTGATTAGCGAACGTATGGTGGCGATCCGCGCGGCGGTGCCGGAGGCGACGCTCATTGTGGACGCCAATGAATCGTGGCGTCCGGAGGGGCTGGCGGCGCGTTGCCAGTTACTGGCGGATCTGAATGTCGCGATGCTGGAGCAACCGCTGCCCGCGCAGGATGACGCCGCCCTGGAAAATTTTATTCATCCGTTGCCCATCTGTGCAGATGAGAGCTGCCATACTCGCAGTAGTCTGAAAGCCCTGACGGGGCGCTACGATATGATCAACATTAAGTTGGATAAAACCGGCGGTCTGACCGAGGCGCTGGCGCTGGCAACGGAGGCGCGGGAGCAAGGATTCGGCCTGATGCTGGGCTGTATGCTCTGTACATCAAGAGCGATTAGCGCCGCGCTGCCGCTTATGCCGCAGGTGAGCTTCGCCGATCTTGATGGCCCAACATGGCTGGCGGTTGATGTTGAGCCCGCGCTACGCTTTACGACGGGTCAACTCCATCTTTAGGATGCCAGCGAAGCAGATTCGACATCGCCAGCAAGTATTTTTCGCTGGCTTCATCGGCAGAAACAGGGGGAAACTCGGCGGTAATGCAGTGCAGGTTGAGGTCGGCGCACCAGCTGCCAAACGAACCGGGCGTTTCGTAACCTACGCTGGTCACCAGCGGCAACGCAAACGCATCGGCCAGCCACTCGCCTAGCTCGCTGCGACGTGGATCTTCAATGCAGGCTAGCGGATCGTGAAAAGAGACGACCCAGGCAGGTTGGAGTCGATGTATTAACTGGCAAAGCGCCTGGGTTTCCGGTTCTGAGCCGGGATGGTCGCCGGTTAGCAGCACGACATCACGCTCTTGCGCGCGGCTATTCCAGCGATAAACTGTCTCACCCGCTTTCCAGTTGGCGGCGGGAAAGTTACGGTTTAGATCAATGCCATTCGCATTTGCCCTTAACCCCAGTTGACAGCCATCAGGATTAACGGCAAGTATGACATGATGACGGCGAAGGGACGGATTTAAGGTGCGTAACGCACAGGAGAGCGTCACCACGGATGAGGTTTCATCCCCGTGGGTGCCAGCCAGTATCAGGCCACTTTCGCGATCGGCGGCAGGCGCCGGAAACCAGATTAGCGGCGCGCCAAGTAGCGAATGTCCATAATGTTCAGTGCCTGGCGGAAATGCGCCGCGCTCGGCACGGGGGCGGGTGACAGTCATACGCGTTTCCCGAAGCTGAGACCAGTAGGGTAATCATCGTAGTGTTGTGTAAAACCCGCCGATTATCAAATGGTTTCTATTTACCCTCTTGTATGGCGCGATATCAACTTTCTGGCGGAAGATAATTGCATTTCTTTCTGCTGAAACAAATAATTACGTTGTCATTTAACTCATCTTTGAGGAACTTCTATGAGGCATTCTGTTTCAGTAACCTGTTGTGCGCTATTGGTTAGCAGCTTTTCCCTGGCATATGCTGCGGATGTTCCCGGCGGAACGGTACTGGCAGAGAAACAAGAACTGGTGCGTCATATCAAAGATGAGCCCGCTTCGTTAGATCCAGCGAAAGCCGTTGGGCTGCCTGAAATTCAGGTGATCCGCGATCTGTTTGAAGGGCTGGTTAACCAGAACGAAAAGGGTGAAATTATCCCGGGCGTCGCCAGCCAGTGGAAGAGCAATGATAATCGTATCTGGACGTTTACGTTGCGGGATAATGCGCAATGGGCCGATGGAACGCCGGTGACCGCCCAGGATTTTGTCTATAGCTGGCAACGCCTTGTTGATCCCAAAACGCTTTCCCCCTTCGCCTGGTTTGCCGCTCTGGCTGGCATCACTAATGCGCAAGCCATTATCGACGGTAAAGTCACGCCGGATCAGCTTGGCGTCAGTGCCGTGGACGCGCACACTTTGCGTGTTCAGCTTGACAAGCCGTTGCCCTGGTTTGCCAGTCTGACCGCCAGTTTTGCCTTTTATCCGGTCCAAAAAGCGAATGTCGAAAGCGGCAAAGACTGGATGAAGCCGGGAAAACTGATTGGCAATGGCGCGTATGTTCTTAAAGAGCGCGTGGTAAATGAAAAACTGGTGGTCGTGCCGAATACGCATTACTGGGATAACGCGAAAACGGTACTGCAAAAAGTGACATTTTTACCCATTAACCAGGAATCGGCAGCGACGAAACGTTATCTTGCCGGTGATATTGATATCACCGAATCTTTCCCTAAAAATATGTACCAGAAATTATTGAAGGATATTCCAGGGCAAGTTTATACGCCGCCGCAATTAGGGACTTATTATTATGCGTTTAACACGCAGAAAGGGCCGACGGCGGATTCCCGCGTTCGTCTGGCGCTAAGTATGACCATTGATCGCCGTTTGATGGCGGAAAAAGTCTTAGGTACCGGTGAAAAACCAGCCTGGCATTTTACACCGGATGTCACGGCAGGATTTACGCCAGACCCTTCACCGTTTGAACAAATGAGCCAGGAAGAACTTAATGCTCAGGCGAAAACATTGCTGCGTGCAGCAGGCTACGGATCGCAGAAGCCGCTTAAATTAACCCTGCTTTACAATACCTCAGAAAACCATCAGAAAATCGCGATTGCGGTGGCGTCAATGTGGAAGAAAAATCTGGGGGTGGACGTGAAATTGCAAAACCAGGAGTGGAAAACGTATATCGACAGCCGGAATACCGGTAATTTTGATGTTATTCGCGCCTCCTGGGTGGGTGATTACAACGAACCGTCGACTTTCTTATCCTTATTAACGTCCACGCATACGGGGAATATTTCACGCTTTACTAATCCGACTTATGACAAAATCCTGACACAAGCGACGATGGAAAATACCGCCGAAGCGCGTAACGCGGATTACAATGCAGCGGAGAAAATTTTAACGGAACAAGCGCCTATAGCGCCTATTTATCAGTATACCAATGGCCGGTTAATTAAACCGTGGGTAAAGGGATACCCCATTACTAACCCGGAAGATGTGGCCTATAGCCGTACGATGTATATCGTGAAGCACTGATGCGTACTGGTTTCTTGTTAACGCAAGGTAGCCAAGCCCGCCGCCTGATGCTGGCAGAAGGCATGGGGATTAAGCGAGCGCCTGATGCCGCCGTTCTCATTGCTGTGTTTTCAGCCAGGCGGCAATATCCTGTGTCGGCAGATGATGTTGTGCATTCCAGGTGTCACTCATCGGCCACCACATACCGTCACCACGCGCGAAGGCGACGCGATAGCGCAGCATTGGATCATGCGGATGTAAACGGAGTTGCTCCTGTAAGTCAGGTAGCGTCAATACGCCTCGGGTAAAGGTTTGCTGCGTCACGCGTTCGACCGTTTCCGCCAGTTTTGCATAAGAGGTCGTTTCCCCCGCGACAAAGACGACTTCGTTAGTGATACGCGGCTGATGCAGATAAATTTCAGTGGTCAGGCGACCAATATCCGCAGGCGACGTGACGGTGACCTGCATTTCCCATCCGCCGAGGGCATTGATGGTTTTTTGGGCTAAGTTGACCACACCAAAGGCCGGTTCGAAGAGAAAAGAGGTAAATATACCGGTTGAAACAATCACCCACTCTGTGGCGTTTTGCTCGCGCAAAAGCGTCCTGACGTCATACTGTTCGTCCCACACCGGCTGGCCGCTGCCTTTGCCGACCACATCGTAATTCACGCCAAACTGCCAGGGGAAATAGCGCTTAACGCCCGCCTCCAGTACCGCGCGGGTGATTTTTATCTGGGTACCCGCACCGGCGACAAACCCCATACAATTGATGATCGTATCAAAACCGTGGAATTGATCTTTTAACGCTGCAACCGAACTGCCTGCGATGTCGACCGGGATAAACCGCGCACCGGCATCCGCCAGTTGTTGATGAATGCTGGAACGTCGTTTGCTCTGTTTATCCCTGGATCGCCCTGACACAATAACGCAAACGGAACCATTACGCTGTGTGACCGCCGGAACCAATGATGCCAGCACTGACGCCCCCAGTTGTCCCGCGCCCAGCACCAATACTTTTTCACCCACCTGATTATTGGATTGTTTCATTTGCCCCTCTCTGTGTTAATTCACCTGTAGGTAGAGATTACGTCAGGGATCTGCGTTCGATAAGACGCCGAAGACGGGTTAGACTGTTCTGATAAATGGGATAATTGGTGGGGGGAAAATGGACAAGCTGGAAGCGATGCAGGTCTATGTTTGCGTGGTGGATACCCATAGTTTTATCAGAGCCGCCGAAGTGCTGGGCGTGCCGCGCTCAACGGTATCGCGGGTGGTTAAAGAACTGGAATCCTGGCTTAAGATTCAACTTTTGCAACGTACAACCCGCAAACTTAGCGTGACCGCAGAGGGGCGGCGTTACTACGAAGAGTGCAAAAGAGTACTGGCAGATATCGCGGCCATGGAGTCGTCATTTCCCGGCCGGGCGGCACAACCCAAAGGGCGTTTTAAAGTGGGGATGCCGCAATCTCTCGCCCGGCATTGTATTATTCCCACGCTCCCGGCCTTTTTGCGTCAGTATCCGGAGCTGGAGCTGATACTTTGTTCCAGCGATAGCGTGGAGGATATTATCCTTCAAGGGTATGACTGCGTGATTCGGGCCGGCAGGATCGATGATTCCACCACGCTGGTTGCCCGTCCGCTCGCCAGTTTTAACTGGGTGATAGCAGCATCGCCCACTTACATTGAGCGTTACGGTAGCCCTGAAAATTTAGATGATCTGCAAAAACACCATGCGGTCGGCTACCTGAACCACCGCACCGGGCGTACCACCGACTGGTTTTTTACGCGTGAGGGGGAGGATTACGCGATGCGGATGCAGGAGACGCTGGTTGTCGATGATACGGACGCTTATATTCAGGCCGGAATACAGGGGCTGGGGTTAATTCGCGTCGCCAGCTATCTGGTTGCGCCGTATCTGCACAGCGGGGCGCTGGTGACCTGCATGGACAACCATTCTTATGATTTGCCGCTTGCGCTGGTCTATCCGCAAAACAGGTTTCTGCCGCCTGCGGTACGCGCTTTTTATGACTGGTGCAAAACGGCGCTGAGCCAGTCGGAGCCTCTTCGCTAAAAAATATTATTCCGGATATCGCATTGCCTGTTCAGAAAACTTTTCCACAGACGTTCAAAATGACGGTACTGGTTTTGACGCATAAGAAAAAGGCATTATCAAACAGGGGGCTACACGGCGAGGATATAGCAAGCACAGAACGTTTGGATGCAATAAAAAATCTGTACAACTGTTATTAATGAACTTTTGTATAAATATAATCGGATTTAACAATACTCATTGTACCTGTATTTTGCTCTTATCATGGCGTCTTTACGACGAAAGGGTGCTTTAGCGTGGAATATTCAATATTAAGTAACAACCTTAAAATGCCTATGGTGGGTTTTGGCGTTTTTAAGGTAACCGACAAAGAAGAATGTCAGCAGTCAGTGTTAAGCGCTATTCGCAGCGGTTATCGTCTTATCGATACCGCTGCGGTATACGGCAATGAAGATGCCGTTGGTGACGCTGTTCGTGAAGCCATCGCGACAGGTCTGTGTACCCGTGAGGAGTTATTTATTACTTCTAAACTGTGGGTGCAAGATATGGCTAACTACGATCTGGCCAAAGCAGGTATTGAAGCGTCGCTGAAAAAATCCGGGTTAGATTATTTTGATCTCTATTTATTGCATCAGGCAATGGGCGATTATTTTAGCGCGTGGCGCGCGCTGGAAGACGCTTATGAAGCCGGTAAACTAAAAGCCATTGGCGTGTCCAACTTCTATGCGCATGTGTTAGCCAACTTCTGTGAAACCGTCAGAATTACGCCAATGGTAAACCAGGTCGAATTGCATCCATACTTTGCACAACCCGCCGCGCTGGAAACCATGAAACATTATAACGTTCAGCCTGAAGCGTGGGCGCCGTTAGGCGGCGGGAGACATAAACCATATGAAAATGTCATGCTTCAAAGGATTGCCGATGCCCATCAAAAAACCATCGCGCAGGTTGTCCTGCGTTGGAACGTGCAGCGTGGCGTCACGGTTATTCCTAAATCCACTCGACAGGAACGCATTGAAGAGAACTTTGCTATCTGGGATTTCTCACTAACGGATAACGAAATGGCTCAAATCAACGCCCTTGATTTAGGCTACGTTGGCGAAGCGGTGAAGCATTTTAATCCTGAATTTGTTCGCGGTTGTCTTGGCGTTAAAATCCACGATTGATCGCGGCGCTTGCGGATGTTTTCTCGCATGAACAGCTTCTAATACGGTTGCCAGAGCGTAGACGGCAACCGTGTGATATTCGCCTGGCCGTCAGGCGCCGAAGGCACCATCGATGGTGTGCATCGCGCCGGTGACGAAAGAGGCTTCCGGGCCGGCAAGCCATGCCACCATTCCAGCCACTTCTTCAGGTCTTCCGTGTCGTTTGATCGCCATGAAACTGTGCATCAGCTCTTTCATGGGGCCATCTTCCGGATTGATGTCAGTATCAATGGGGCCTGGCTGCACCACATTTATCGTAATCCCGCGGGGGCCAAAATCACGGGCCAGGCCGCGCGCCAGCCCTTGCAGGGCTGATTTACTGGCGGCGTACGCGGCCATTCCCGGTACGGGCATCCGATCGCCATTCACGGAACCGATAATAATAATGCGTCCACCTTCCGGCATGTTGCGGGCTGCTTCGACTGACGCATGGTAAGGCGCATGGATATTAATGCGGAACAAACGATCTATCGCATCGCTATCTTGTTCCAGCGCATCGCCGAAGAGAGCAACGCCCGCATTGACGACCAGAATATCCAGCGGTCCGTACTCACGCACGAGGCTGATGACGGCATCACGATCGGCGCTATCCGTCTGGATGGCGGTGCTTCCGGTTTCCGCTGCCAGTTTTTCGGCGGCTTCACGCGATCCGGCGTAGCTGAAAACGACCGATGCGCCGTCAGCGCTAAAGCGTCGTACAATAGCCGCGCCGATACCACGACTTCCCCCTAAAACCAGTACAGATTTGTTGCGAAATAGCGTCATCAGGATGTCCTTTATGATATTGTAGTAACCACTACAATATGCGTAATGAAATCATGCCGTCAAGGAGTTATGTAGTAATGACTACAAAACATAGCCGAACGCCGGGTCGCCCTCGCCAGTTCGATCCGGAGCAAGCCATTGAAACCGCTCAACACTTATTTCATTCGCGCGGCTACGACGCGGTGAGCGTAGCGGATCTGACAAAAGCGTTCGGGATCAATCCTCCCAGTTTCTATGCGGCGTTTGGCAGCAAGCTGGGGCTGTATACTCGCGTATTAAAGCGTTACAGGATGACCGACGCGATTCCGCTCGGGGCGCTTCTGCGTCACGATCGCCCGACCGCGAAGTGCCTTATCGATGTGCTGATGGAAGCGGCAAGACGTTACGCTGCCGATCCTGATGCCACTGGGTGTCTGGTTCTGGAGGGCGCTCATTGTAACGATAAACCGGCACGAGAGGCCGCCTGCGAGTTTTACATCGCTGCTGAAAACCTGATTCGCACTTATGTCGCCATGCGGTATCCGCAAGAGGCTGACCGGACGACGGATTTTATGGGGACGCTAATGGCGGGGCTTTCCGCCAAGGCGCGAGCGGGGTATAGCCTGGAGCGTCTTCAGGAGAGCGTGCTTCTGGCTGGGGATGTGCTGGAGCGATTACTGCCGGATTAACGCAGCGCATCAAAAAACCTGAGCCAATCAGATACGGGCAAACAGAGAGCAATAGCCCTAATCATCCATCTTGCCGTTGCGGCATTCGGTAAAGTACATCAAAAATAGAAGTGTCAGGGAAACGAGAAATGCAAAAATGTAGTCTTATTACGGTACTTAGCTTATCAGTGTTGATGCTAGCCGGATGTACAACGACCTATACCATGACGACCCGGACGGGAGAGATTATTGAAACGCAGGGTAAGCCGGAGGTTGACACCGCAACCGGAATGACGAAATACGCTGATGCTTATGGTTATCATCGCGTCATTAAAACCAGTGAAATAGTGCAGACGACAGAAGGCGCATCGAAGCTGGACTGGTAATGCGCTAAAGCAGTTGGGAGGCCGTGTCCAGTATGGGTACCGGACTGTTTCTTGGCCTGAATTGAATAGAGTGCCTGTATAGCCGAATATAGGGTCTCGGCTTGATTTGTGTCGTCAGTTATTTGGTTGTTCCCTGTATAGTGAAGATAAACAGTACTCATGGCTAACGGTCTGTTTTGGATTGTTAACTATCCCGGATTCTGCGCGTTTTATTTAGTCACAATCATGGTTAAGAATATTTTGGGTCAGACTTACACGCCGGGTATTAAGATAATCCGTCGCATAGAGAGCTTGATCGGCATCATTCGGTTCAAGAAGAAATGGTGTGACTTTTGGTATGAGATCAGCAAACAGGTTATATTGATCCACAGAGGCAAAATGCCGGGTAGCGCTGGCCCAGGACATTCGCATCAGCTCCGCGTAAGAAGGGGATAGTTGAACAGGCAAATCAAATTCTTTCAGATTAGCAAGCATCTCCTTACTCATATAAAATGTGACCCTGTTTCGCGAAAAGGTGTTAAGCACTGCCTTCAGTCGTTTAACTTTTGCTTCTTTACTCATGCTATTATCAAAAAAACGTGGTGAAAGCATAATAGCAATCGATGCATTTGATGAAATAACATTATGTAGTGGTTTCAGGGCTACAACAATCTAATCGTTTGTGAAGATACGCTGCGTACCAGAGGAGGTAGTATAGTTTCCACCCAGCCAGATCACATAATCTGTTGTTTTGAGGGGAAGAGCTTTTTCCGGTATATTACCCCTGTCAGGTGCCACTGTTTCAATTGCTAGTGAGTTTTGTCCCCAGACATTATTTACTTTAGAACTCAAAAAATTATATTCTGAAATGTTCCTTAGTTTTAGTAGAGTTATCTGTGAACGGGTAAAAAAAGAGATTGAATCTCACTTTGTTCTGCAATTGCCGAAGTAATCTGAGCGTGTTCTGATCGATCAGATGAGTATAAAGACCAACCGTTTTTCCGGAAAGTATTGCTGAGGCATTGTTCGCAAGAAGCATTTCTTTTATAGCTCCTTGCCAAATAATCAGTACGCAATGGTATTTTTCTGGTCTGATTTTATCTATGGGAATATCGGTAAGATTGACCAGGTCAGGAGTGCCATGCCGCCAATTATCATGAATGACTGTGGCTCCGGAGGCGTCTCCTCCGGCTCCCCTGGTAATAATAAGAGGAGGGTGGGTACTGGCTTGTGCGATATACGAAAAACAAGCTACCATTGCTAGCGCTGTGTTTATGATGGTTGTATACATATCGTCTGCCCTGATTTCGAAAATATGAATAATGTCTCCTCTTATAATGTACATCAAAAAGAGAACATTTTAATTAAATGTTATCTCAACGAGATAAAAGGTTAGCACAGTAAAGTATAGAGAGAATGTAATCATACCAACATTATAGATGTGGGAGCATGAAGGCCCCGCAAGCCGTCCGGCCAACATACTCCCATTAATAGTTAAAGTATGGACTTTGCTTTTACCGTAAACTGTAGCCAATATTACCTGATCACTACACCGTACAATACTGTCAGAAATCTGTCCCCGGTGTCGCGTGCACGCAATTTATTTTTTTCAATTCTTTCAAAACGTTAACTATATTAATAGTCACTTATTTTACCAGAATCAATACTGAGAGTTTTATTACCGTTCTGAAAAGAGAAGACTTTTCAGATGAAATGCGTGGATGGTACGAAGTCATTACAGTACAGGGATGTAATAATAAAGATCGACAATGGATTCATTATTCTGTTGCTTTTGGACGGATGCCAAATGGAAGTATTCAATATCTTCTCCTTCTCTCCTGATAAGATTCAGTTTTGGCAATATACACATATATATTGTATTGGAAAATTGTTGATATTGTTCCTTATGACCAACGAAATGGAATTTTGCATATTTACCACATTTTATTACCCTGGACATGGGTATTTTGCCTCCATCGACGGAATTATGTTCCATACCAAAAAAACTGCTTACGGCGATGACCTGGTCTTTGATATTATCCGGCTTAAAAGACGAGAGACAATACACATTTTTGCCCCACGTTCTGAGCGTCTCATGAATGATTTTCCATTTTATAGGCGAAGCTTTTTTAGGAAGGTCATTTGTTGCGATCTGATGAGATGTTTGAAATCCGAAAATTTCTTTTGACGTAAGCTGACAAATTTCGAACTGATAATGTTCATCACAGTCAAGCCAGTAGGGAGGCCGTAGGTTTCTGAGATCCCAGAAATCAGCCTTGCGATAGTTATTGGGATTGACGCCAAATGTTTTTTTGAACTCTCGACTATAGGACTGTACTGAATCAAACCCCATTCTGAACGCGATATCTGTAACCGACTGAGAGGTCAACTTTAGCAGAGTGGCGCTTCTGCTCAACTTGCGTTGTCTGATATATTTTCCGATAGACACCCCACACTTTTCTTTAAAAAAATCCTGCAAACTCCTTCGCGAATAACCTGTTATAACAACCAGCTTTTCAATATCAATCCTCTCCTCAAGGTTTTTTTCTATTTGCTCTAATACTGAGTCTATTATGGCTTTTTTCATCATCATTCCTCTTTATTGAAGCCTTAAATATAAATATTTAAGGTGTTTGACATACTGTGTTATTAAACTACTGAGGGTTGTTAGCTTTTCTGGCAAAACAAGGAAGATTTAAATTGCTTGACGTTTCTGAATAAACTTTACACTTGGAGATCGGCTTTTGCCAGTAAAGCTAAGTAATTAGCATTGCGAAGGGCATAATTTCACAGGCGGTTAAAATGATTGAATAACCCTGAATTTTTAGCCCGTGAGATTATAAATCTCGTAATTATTTCTAATGATTTAATAAAAGGGAATTGTTTTGTACTTCAAAAGATCTTTGTTAGCGTTAGCGATTTGTGCATCCGTGCTCTCAGTAGAGGCGGTGGCGAATACCAGAGCCAATGATATGGCTTCTTCTGCTACACCTGCTTCTGTTGGTCACCGTCCTGTGGCAACTACCAATGCAAAAAAGATAGAAGTGTCTGGGGAACTGACGACCGGTTCAACCCTCCAGATAGTGAATATTTTTATTCGGGATGAGGATGGGGATCTCTTATCGCTGGATAAAATGAATAATGCCGACGATATTCAATGGTATCTGGTGGATAATGAGGCCGCCGATCCTTCTGGAACCCCGGTGGTGACCGGGACGGCTTTTACCATTCCTGCTGATGCAGGTGGTAAAAAAATTAAAATCGTTTACCGAATTAAGACGGCAACGGGGACGCCGGATAGTGCATTCTTGCCTGCCACTGTCTTATTAACTTCTGCATCCTCTGGGGTGGGCGGCGACTCCGCCGCAGACGGTACAATTTCTAATAAGCTACGTTCTGTCACTATCAATGTGGTGAATGAAAGTGGTAAACCAACTGATGAACTCAACGGTACCAATGACGCCAGTACCCCAGTGGTGGGCGGCACCCTTGAAGCGGTACTGGAATGTGCCGCCACAGCGGCGGCTGAGTGTGAGGTCAGTAATTATAACTTTACCTGGCAGATGGCGGATGCCGGGACACCAACTGCATTCACCGATCTGAATAATACCAACGCTGAAAAACATAAATATATTATTAAGGGAACTGAGCAGAATAAACTGTTCCGTGTCCACGTTACGCCTAAAACGACGAAAGCCACGCCGGAGAATAAACGCGCTATCCGTCGCTGATCTTTATCGCCAAATAAACTTCTTATTTAAATAATCCCTCTGCCTGGCAGGGGGATATAGCAGGAGGCAATAAAGTGGTTTTTTCTAAAAAACCCATTACTAAATATATAACCTGGGCCATTGTTACCAGTCAGATTCCACTCCCGGTCATCGCTGATAGCGATAATGAAATTCAGTCGTGGATTGCAGGGACGGCATCGTCTATTTCTCCGCATCTGCAGGAGGGGACGCTGGAGGATTATGCCAAAGGAAAAATAAAGGCATTACCAGGGCAAGCCGCTAATCATCTGGTGAACGAGGGGATGAAGAGCGCTTTTCCGGAGATTATTTTCCGTGGTGGCGTCAATTTTGAAGATGGCGCGAAATATCGCTCATCAGAGTTCGATATGTTTATTCCCACCCAGGAAACGACATCGTCTTTACTCTTTGGCCAGCTTGGCTTTCGCGACCACGACAGCAGCAGTTTCGATGGCCGCATCTATGCTAACGTTGGTGTGGGTTACCGTCAGGAGGTCAATGGATGGCTGCTCGGCGTCAATACGTTTCTGGATGCCGACATCCGTTATTCCCACTTACGTGGCGGCATTGGCGGGGAAGTCTATAAAGACAGTCTGGCCTTTTCCGGCAACTATTATTTCCCTCTCACCGGCTGGAAAACGTCAGCAGCGCATGAATTACATGATGAGCGTCCGGCATATGGCTTTGATCTGCGAACAAAAGGCACGCTTCCCGATTTTCCCTGGTTCAGTGGCGAGCTGACATATGAACAGTATTACGGGGATAAAGTTGATCTATTGGGTAACGGTACATTAAGCCGGAATCCCCGCGCCGCAGGTGCGGCTCTGGTCTGGAATCCTGTCCCCTTGCTTGAGGTCAGAGCAGGATATCGGGACGCCGGTAAAGGCGGATCGCAGGCAGAGGGCGGTCTGAGAGTCAACTATTCCTTCGGTACGCCGTTACATGAACAGCTTGATTACCGCAACGTTGGGGCGCCCTCAAATACGACTAATCGGCGTGCCTTTGTCGATCGTAATTACGATATCGTCATGGCGTATCGGGAGCAGGCCAGTAAAATCCGCATTACGGTAATGCCGGTGTCAGGCCTGTCCGGGACGCTGGTGACATTAATGGCGACGGTAGATAGCCGTTACTCGATTGAGAAGGTTGAGTGGTCGGGTGATGCGGAGCTTCTCGCCGGACTCCAGCTTCAGGGGAGTCTGGGCAGCGGCCTTATCCTTCCACAACTTCCGCTGACGGCGACCGACGGTCAGGAGTATAGCCTTTATTTAACGGTGACTGACAGCCGGGGTACTCGCGTGACCTCCGAGCGTATCCCGGTAAGGGTGACACAGGATGAGACCAGTTTCCGTTCATGGATAAATGTTATCAATGACGATGTTCAGGTTGAGAACGGCAACTTTGTTATCAGTACGCCGCTTCCTGCCGGAGAAGAGGGGAAGGTTATTGAGTGGCACTACGTGCGCGAGCGTTCTGAAGAGGAGTGGGCGTCGCTCAAACCACGTAATATTAAGTATCAATCAGATACGCCGGGTCTGGCATTTAAAGCGCTCGGCGGTACAGAGCGTGACGGCCATTGGGTTGAACGGGTTCTGGTGACCCATATCGGCGATGATGCCCGCTCGCTCAAATTACATATTGAAGCAAGCGGACCAGACGATAAACATCCGGTGAAGGGTACCGTACTACTACAAGCTCAGTCAGGCAGTATTGCGCAGAAGGTCACTTCTGTAGAGGTGCTTTTTACGCCGGGTACTGAAGAAGCCAACGGAAGCGTTACTGCGCCAGTCGTCGGAACGGAAATGCGAGCCAGAACGCTTTGTGTAAATAACACGGACTGTACTGATGCGTTTAATTATCAGTGGGAAATCTCGGATGAAATGAAATCCTGGCAATCCGTACCGGGGGCGACAAAAGCCACCTGGCTTATCCCTTATAGCCTTAACGGGGAATCGCTACAGAATAAATATATCCGCGTCAGAATTATTTCTGATAAAGAAAATGCTAAGAGTTCTACCGCAGCATCTGATGCGAATTAATGTTTTAAAAAGGATCAACAGTGCGTATGTCGAAACATAATCTTATTATCTATAGCCTGCTTCTGGCGGCTGTGTCAATAAGCGTCTCGGCGGATTCGTCGACAACGTCCGCGGCAACCGTCGGGATGCTTTCTCCTCCTACGGCGCCGAGTGTTGGGCACAGGCCTGGAACACCTCGTGATGACTACGAATTTAAGTTTAATGGACTTGACTTTTCTATTGAAAAGTATACACCTTTTCCGGGAATGACTATTGCGAGGGATTCTATATATCTAGGCATCAGAGACCCGGATAATAACTATCAGTCTGCGGAAACTTTTACTACAGTATGTACGTATTATCAGATCAATAAAGATAATTCTCAACATATACTTAAGCGTGAAAAGCCATGTGAGCATAAATTTAATATCCAAAAGGAACATCGTGGTTCAAAGATTAAACTAGAAATTTATAATGAAACGGATATGGCTTCAGCGTCAGGGTACACGCCTGTGCCATCGGTATCTGAATTTCAGTATATTGAAACAGAAACTATATCTAATACGCCAAGCCCAGATTTAACAGTTATGAGTATAGATAAGCCTGTATTATCGCCGGGTGAAAGTGCCACCATAACAACGCTTGTTAAGGATATCGACGGGAATCCTGTAAATGAAATTTACATTGCAGAGTTTGTAGGGCGTGATGAGAATAATAAAGGCTTATGGGATTATGGCCCTATTAAGAAAGAAAATGTTCCAGGTAAATATACACAAGTTATAACCTATCGAGGACATGGTAACGAACGTATTGTCATAACTTTTAGATATGCAGGGGATGTTTTTAGGAAAAGTATTTCCATCAACGGAAGACTATAAAACTATATTAATCATTATGGCCAATATAATTCTTTTTATCACCATCATCTTATTATGGATGTTCACCTGGTTTTTTAGCGGGTTGCTAAATAATTATTATGGCTAAAATAATAAAAACGTTAAAAGGAGAAGTTTTTATGACACCAGCAACAACACAGGATTATATCTCATTGGGGCAGGAGTACTCAGTGACCTTTGGCAAAACGCAACTGACGCTCAAACCCGGGATACTGGCTGAAGGCGAACCATTACCCTGCACAAAGGGGCTGGTGAGCCATGATTTATTACCGGGTTACTGTATCCCGGGCATAAAAAAGCGGATTATTGTTGTTCCGTCACTGGATACGCCAGTTTGTGAATGGCAGGTAAAAGACTATAGTGACCGCCTTAAATCAGCGGGTAGCCACTCAAACCGGGCGGTATATGTGCTGAGTATGGATACGCCATTTGCTCAGGCCCGTTTTATTCGGGAACATGATATTCATCCCGGCATAATCTTTGTTTCTGACTACGCTTGCCGCCAGTTTTTGGATAATTCCGGGCTGAAAATTAATGAGCTCAGTATTTTTGCCAGAGCGTTGATAGAGTGCGATGAAAACAATGTGGTTACGCGTGTTATTGTACCACGAGATATCACTCATCTTCCTGTTTACTAATCACTTATATCAGCACCGCCCCTGCACAGAGAACCGAATAACCGGCAATGCAGGGGTGCAGGCATTCTCCTGCGTGCCCCACATTTAATACATATACTATTGCATCACGCATACGGAACTGAAAATGATGCCAGCGGATGGGGCAGGTTAACGTTATGGCACCCCTGAATTTCTGCAATAATCGTCTGGTAACCGGAAAGCCACTTATGACTTTGTGATTTGGCCTGCTGGTGCTGTAAATTATTTATCAATAGCTCCATTGATTCGCGGGTCTGCCAGTAATAATTATTAACTATTCTTCCGCTGGCGGCATCGGTATAGCTTTCCATCCCAATATAGCCATCAATAGACTGCGTATAGCGCTCAATCCAGCCATCCAGTTGATAAAACTCTTCGTCGTACTCTTTTTTTTCGAAAATAAAACTTGTCAGAAACAGCGACATAGTATTTCTCCTGTTACGCAATATCAATCAAACACCTATCAATGTGGATTCAAAACGTAAACCTGGCATCATTTTTTCAAGGCCGTCAGTCAGCATGTTTCCTGCCGCGTACAATTCATCAACCGGCATTTCCGGCAAGCTTTCAAGGATAAACCACATCGCTTTATCTGAAGCGCTTAGTCGGGTACGTACTCCCTGACGCCAGTTCCAGCGCCGACAGGTGACGCCTCTGTCATCGCGCCAGATAACTTCGCCCGGTTCTGGCGACTCGGTGACGGGTTGTCCTTCTTTCAGGGTATCAAATGTTTCACTACCGTCTGCGAAAACCAGCCGCGGCGATCCACAATAAGCCGCGCTATTTTCGCCGCCTACCGGTACGGCATAGCGCAGGCTCACGGCGTTATAAAGATCAACGACCGGGTCTAGCGCCGCCATTGTTCCATCCTTCAACACGCGTTTTCGTAGCGCTTCAGCCGAGCAGGGGGTGCGCTTTGGTTTTGCGCCGAATGCTTTAAACACCGCATTCCAGGCGTCTATATGCGCCTGTCCCCACGCAGGCTGGCCGTTAAGTACGGCCTGACAGGCCTCTTTTAGCGCGATTTCTCCGACCTGCGCATCGCGAATCGGAGCGGCAATAACATTAATACTTAATGCACGAAAACCGGGAGCGATACGGGCCAGTTCCGGGCTGATTGACGGTAACATAGAAGACATCGCATAATCCTGTAATGACTATTTTATTCTATGATATCGACCAATGACCAAAAAAGTCAATTTATCGACCGCAGCAGGCGCCGACGTCAGCACAATAAATGAAGCTGTTTCCCAACGTATCAAACAATTTCGTAGCCAAAAAAAGATGTCGCTGGATGAGCTTGCGCGGCGTTCCGGCGTCAGTAAAGGAATGCTGGTGGAAATTGAAGGCTGTAAAGCCAATCCAAGTATTGCGCTGTTATGTAAGATCGCGGCGGCAATGGGAGTGTCCGTGGCGGATTTTGTCAACGTCGCCAGCGAGCCAATAGTACATCTTATCGATCGGGATGCTATTCCGGTATTGTGGCGCGGCGAGAAAGGCGGCAGCGCGAAGCTGATGGCGGGAACCAGCGGACCGGATATGCTGGAACTCTGGCAATGGATAATGCATCCTGGTGAACAGTTTGAATCGGCAGGACATCCGGCCGACACCTGTGAATTACTGTTTGTTAATCAGGGAACACTGACGTTAACGGTCGACGATAGATGCTTTATTATTCGGGAGGGCTGCTCCGCTGTAGCCAGAACTGATATGCCTCATGCCTACGTTAACGACACTAAGGAGGTGCTTGAATTTACCATGACAGTGAATGAAAAGAGCCGTTGATCACCGTGAGGAAGGCACTAACAACCCGTCATCCGGACAGGGAAGCCTCGGTGCCCGATAAGCGTTATCGGGCGCCGATTATCTTTTATTTTATCGCAGGCGCGGCCTCCGGGTCATCGATATAGAGCGTTTGGCTTGGGAAGGCGAAGTCAGCGCCGTTTTCCTGGACAATCGCAATAATTTTCAGGTAAACATCCTGCTGTACGGCAAGCCATTCCTGCCATACTGTTGTTTTGGTAAAGCAATACACCATAATATTCAGCGAAGAGTCGGCGAATTCATTAAAATAGACCAACAGCGTCTGTTTCTGATCGATATCGCTGTGCGCCTGCAGCATGTTTCTGATAGCGTCAACAATGAGGCCAATTTTGTCGGCATCTTCGTAACGTAATCCAATAACCGTTTTTATTCGACGGTTGGTCATCCGTCCCGGATTCTCAACGCTAATGGATGAAAATACGGAATTAGGCACGTACAACGGGCGGTGGTCGAATGTGTTAATTCGCGTAATTCGCCAGCCGATTTCGGCAACAGTACCTTCGATATTTCTGTCAGGAGAACGAATCCAGTCTCCGATACTGAAGGGGCGATCGAAATAGAGCATAATACCGGAGAAAAAATTGCTCAGGACATCTTTGCCCGCCATACCAACAGCGATACCGCCGATACCGCCAAAGGTCAGCAGACCGGACAGACTCATGCCAAAATGTTCGCCATACAATAAGACAATCGCGACAATAATGGTTATTTTTATGACCCGTGCCAGAATACGGGTACTGGTCACATCTCTACCTTTATTGACCTGTGCTTTTTCAAATTGATTAATAATCAGGAAAAGTTTTATCGTCAGAATAAGTGCAATGAGCGAGGTGCAGATAAAATCAATGACCCCGGAAGAGATAAAACGCAAATTATAATCTTCAATAGCATTATTCAGGATGCTCCCGATGGTCCCAATAATAATCGCGTAAATAAAAAACTGTGCCGCATGGAACGTGAATCCTTTCTTCCACTGTACGTTACGGCTGAGCCAAAATCTCACGACCAGCAACGCCATGCCGCAACTGAAAAGTATCGCCAGATTAAATGCGTTTTTGAGAAAAAATTCAGTGAACATTATTGTTTTCCGCTCCTTCCTACGATAACAGCTCAGAATGACCTGATTAACAGGTATTTTACCCAGGATAAACGCGTAGATCATCGATAAGTAAAAAGAAGAAATAGTGCTATCAGCTTTAATCTCAGCGGTTTACTTTTTATGTAAATACAATGTCACGTTTTATGGAGCAGACATCGCGTGATTGTCATGGTATTGTTGCTATCAGGTAACAAAGTCATCTGTAAAGGACAATACTATGATCATGATGAAGCTGAAATCGGCGAAGGGGAAAAAATTTCTGTTATGCCTGCTGGCAGTGTTTATCGTTGCGGCATCGGTGGTAACGCGCGCGACTATCGGCGGTGTGATTGAGCAATATCATATTCCACTGTCCGAGTGGACAAGCTCTATGTATGCCATTCAGTCGGCAATGATTTTCGTTTACAGTCTGGTGTTCACTATTCTGCTGGCGATTCCTTTGGGGATCTATTTCCTCGGCGGAGATGAGTAACAGGAATGAGGTAGTGGCCGGATGGCAGCGCCATCCGGCAGGACGCAAGAGGGATTAATCGTCCTCGTCGTCCAGTTCAACCGGTGTCTGATACTCATCAGGCTTAATGACTAACAGGTCGCAGCGCAGATGGTCAATGACCTGTTCGGCCGTGTTCCCCAGAAACGCGGCCGAGAGTCCGGTACGTCCAACGGTGCCAAGCACAACGATCCCCGCCTGGAGATGTTCGGCAAGATCCGGGATAACTTCTTCCGGCAAGCCTTTTTCTACATGCGTAACTTTTTCATCGATGCTGAATTTCTGGCGCAGCGCTTTCATCGCCAGTAAATGCTGGCCTCTGATGGCGTCGTTATACACGCTGGGATCAAATTCCGGCAGCTCAATGGCGATATTGATTGGCGTAACGGGGTAGGCGCCGACCAGGTGTACTTCGGTATGATTAACCTGCTCCGCCAATTGTAAGGTCTCTTTTACCAGCTTTTCGTTGAGAGCATTGTGATAGGGCTCTTCGCTTGCCAGGTTCACGGCGACCAGTGCTTTGCCGCCTTCTGGCCACGGCTGATCTTTGACCATCCACACGGGGCTTGGGCATTTACGCAGCAAATGCCAGTCGGTAGGGGTAAAAATGACCGCTTCCAGTCGATCGTGCTGATGCGCCATTTTCAACACCAGATCGTGACTGCCGGCGATAACCTCCTGGATGATGGCCTCAAAGGGACGATTGTGCCAGACCACTTTAATTTCAATGGGGACACCGGCTTCAAGATAATATTTCGCCTGCTCACGTATCCAGGCTGTGCGTTGGCTTATTACACCCTGACGCATTGCGGTGCGTTCGTCAGGAGAAAGTAGGGTGGTCATCTCATACGAAAAATCGTAAATAGGCAGGAAAGCTTTAATTTTGCCGCCAATCCGTTGATGCAAATAAACTGCTCGCCGTAATGCGGGTTGGTCGTCCTGGTTGGGATCGATGACCACCAGCATATTTTGATACATAGCCATACAGGGTCTCCTTACAACTGTCATCGCAGTTTGTAACTAAAGAGTAACTCAAATATGGTGAATGAAACAGAGGAAGCGCTTCTGCCAGATCAATAAATGAGAAAAATTTAACGATATGGCAGAAGACAACATCAATGGTCTGGCTGACGTTTAAGCGACGTTGCGGGTATGACCGGCGAGGGCCGCCAGCGCATCGCTGTTTTCAATAGTAATATACTTACCTTTCACCGCCAGCATACCGCTTTTCTGGAAACGCCCCAGCAGACGGCTAATGGTTTCGACCGTTAAGCCAAGATAGTTGCCGATATCGCCACGGGTCATCGTCAGGCGGAATTCACGCGGTGAAAAACCACGCTGCGCAAAGCGGCGGGACAGATTGTAAATAAACGCGGCCAGACGTTCTTCGGCGTTTTTCTTCGACAATAACAGGATCATATCCTGATCGCCTTTAATTTCACCACTCATCAGACGCATCATTTGCTGACGCAGGTTCGGCATTTTGCCGGACAGGTCATCCAGCGTCTCAAAGGGAATTTCACATACCATTGAGGTTTCCAGCGCCTGTGCAAAGCTCGGATGATGACCGCTGCCAATGGCGTCAAAACCCACCAGGTCGCCTGCTAAATGGAATCCAGTAATCTGCTCATCGCCTTGCTCGGTAATGGTGTAGCTTTTAATCGTTCCGGAGCGGATAGCATAGAGCGATTTCAGTTCATCACCTGCTTTAAACAGAGTTTGCCCTTTCTGAATGGGCTTTTTGCGCTCGATGATATTATCAAGCTGATCAAGCTCATGCTCGTTAAGTGTGAACGGGATGCAAAGCTGGCTGATACTGCAATCCTGGCAATGGATAGCACAACCGCCAGACTGAATGCGCCGTATAATTCGCTTTTCCGGGATCATAGGTCTGCTCAAGCCGTAATTGATATTTGTCAATTTTAACATCTTTTTGGTGAGCGCGTAAGTCTGAGCTATCCCGGAGAAGGAATAATTCAAGTATAAGTTTGATGAATACTTTTATCTCTTTGAAAATACGTAATTTATTTGTTGTTGCTTTACCTAAAAGTGTGACCGATAAGGCACTTTTTGCCTGTATATTCATAATAAAAGATAGCCTTCATGGCGTAATAGCCACTCTTTTCGCTGCACGCCGCCTGCGTATCCGGTCAGAGTGCCGTTACGCCCGATGACGCGATGGCAGGGAACAACAATACTGATGGGGTTCGCGCCATTCGCAGCACCGACTGCGCGTGCGGCGCCCGGTCGTCCCAGTTGCGCCGCCAGTTGACCATAGTGCATCACCTGCCCGCAGGGGATAGCGCGCAACGCCTGCCATACTTCCCGTTGAAAAGGTGTGCCCCCCGTGGCGGTTTCCAGGGTATCAATTACGGCGAGATTGCCTGCAAAATAATCAGCAAGCTTATCGCTGAGTTCACCGGGGTTAGTCGCAGAAACGCATTCATAGCCTTCGTGACGGTAGTGGATATTTAGCAGTTGCTCCATACGATCGCGGTACTGTTCCCACTCAATGGCCCGCAGTCGAAACTGCTCATCACAAACCACCCATAACGGACCTAATGGCGTGGCTATCTTCTCTTCAAGTAATCTCAGCATCCGTTCTCTCACATCGTCTTAGCCTAACGTAAGAGACAAGATATCATGCCAGGAATACCCGCAACCATACTCCTTAAAAGATAATCAGGGATAACACATTTAGCGACAGTAATATCGTTGGCGGAGAAAAAGAGAGCCTGGCGAGGCGGTTAATTGCCTTACATTGTCGCTGTTATTGGAAATAACTGTAAATCGTTGTCGGTATAACAGGGCGCGGTTATGATAACGACAGTCGCAAAAACGCTGGAGGATGAACCATGAACCTTGACGATAAAGCGCTGTTTCTTGACGCCATGGAGGATGTCCAGCCGCTGAAACGCCATACTGATGTACACTGGCAGCCAACGCGTAATCTTAAAACGCCCCAGCGTATCGACACGCTTCAGCTTGATAATTTCCTGACGACGGGCTTTCTGGATATTCTGCCGCTGAATGAACCGCTGGAATTTCGTCGGGAAGGATTGCAGCAAGGTGTCATCGACAAGTTACGCAGTGGAAAATACCCTCAGCAGGCCAGCCTTAATTTGTTACGCCAGCCGGTCGAAACGTGCCGAAAGATGCTGTTTCGTTTTATCCTGGAGGCGCAAAAAGAGGGGTTGCGTAATATCCTGATCATTCATGGTAAAGGGCGAGAGGCGAAGTCACATGCCAATATCGTCCGAAGCTATGTGGCCCGCTGGTTGACAGAGTTTGAGGATGTACAGGCTTATTGTTCGGCGCTGCCGCACCATGGCGGCGGCGGGGCATGTTATGTCGCGTTACGTAAAACGGTGCAGGCTAAACAGGATAACTGGGAGCGCCATGCGAAGCGTAGTCGGTAAATCGTTGCCGCTGGCGGACAGGACCGCCAGCCAAGCTCACGCGAACCCGATTTTATGCCCGATATAACGCCTTATCCAAACGCTTAGGGTTCTGCAAGAGAACGGGATTATAACGCTGTCTGCGGTAATAACACGGATAAACAGTCATTCACTTATTTAAGCGTCTATTAAAATGTACTGGCTTTAGACTTAACTATTAAGCAGAAAATGGTGATAAGTACATCACTTGTCAATATGGATGGATGAATATCCTGGCATAGCGAATATAGGTGATTTTATCTGTTGCACTAAGGGAAATGGCGATGGTCTGGTATTGAATATGGAGAATGTGAAAGAAACGAATGGCAATAGGTATCCGAAATGCTATAAAAATAAAACCTGTCTCCTATCCTGGTTGTAGGCCGTCAAAAATGTTAAGAAATATTAGCGTCAGGACATGCATTATTCTATTGATGATATGTACGTTTCTTTTGGTGGATACTTTACAAATAGCTTTTCTGCACGATCTCCCTATTTTAATTACGTGTAATATCATTTATCTGATCTCGGCATTACTGCTTTGGTGGTATATGACCTGCTACCTGGTTGTGCCAATTAATACCGTGAAGAAAAGTATTGAAGAGGTCGCAGCAGGAAACTTGTCTATTCATATCTCCGAATTTGGCAATAATTGCGCCGGGCGACTCATCCCCGGGATTAATGGCATGTCGGATAATATTTCCGCGCTGGTACGTGAAATCAGATCCTCTTCGCAAACGGCAATGACCCTTTCCGAACAATTGGCGGCGCGCAGTATGTCGCTATCCGTAAAGACGGAACAGCAGTCGGCCTCGTTAATTCAAACTGCCGCCAGTATGGATGAAATGGCGGCGAGTACCAAAAACAATGCGGATAATACCCGAATGGCGAGCATACAGGCGGATTGTGCAACCCAATGCGCCCGTAAAGGCGGTGAATTAATGGTGCGGGTTACAGAAAATATGCGTTCTATTACCGACTGTGCCTCGCAGATGACGGAGATTATTTCATTGATTGACGGTATCGCATTCCAGACTAATATTCTGGCGCTTAACGCGGCGGTAGAGGCTGCGCGGGCGGGCGATCATGGAAAAGGTTTCTCCGTGGTGGCCGGGGAAGTGCGTAATCTGGCGCATCGTAGCGCCGAGGCGGCAAAAAGTATCAAGGCGCTGATCGACGTTACGCATGACAATGTGCGGCAGGGGGCCGCCATAGTGCAGGAGGCTGAAAAAAATATGCAGGAGATTGTTGGCGGCTCCGGGCAATTAAATGTGCTGATGAGTGAAATTTCCACCACCACGCGGGAGCAGGAAAAAGGCATTAACCAGATAACTCTGGCGTTGAGCGATCTGGAAAGCGCAACCCATAGCAATGTCTTAATGGTTGAAGCGCTATCTGCTTCTTCGGATGTTTTAAAGGCGCAGGTGATCGAGTTACAGACTAAAACCGACAAATTTCGTTTAAGCCAGCCGGGTTACAGTGAACATGCGCTGACGCGCTCTCATATATCATCTCTTTCGACCATCACCAGGCGCGGCCAGGTCTGATAATACATGTTTGGTAAGCGCCTGTTGCTAAGGCGCTTTTTTCGCACGTTCCCGTCATTCTTTTTGCGCAATGAGAAAATGAGAGATTGCTTAACCTTTCCCGAAAGCTAGACTAACGGCATAAGAGTTGTAACGTGGAGGCGCTGTGGAAGCCATTAAGGGATCGGATGTGAACGTGCCGGATGCCGTTTTCGCATGGCTACTGGATGGTCGTGGTGGAGTAAAACCGCTCGAAGATAATGATGTGATCGATAGTCAGCATCCCTGTTGGCTACATCTTAATTATACCCACCCGGACAGCGCCCGCTGGTTGGCTTCAACGCCTTTACTCCCCAATAACGTGCGTGATGCGCTGGCTGGTGAAAGCTCGCGCCCGCGCGTAAGTCGTATGGGGGAAGGGACGCTCATTACGCTGCGCTGTATTAATGGCAGTACTGACGAACGCCCGGATCAATTAGTGGCAATGCGTTTATATATGGACGAGCGATTCATTGTGTCTACCCGTCAGCGAAAGGTTCTGGCGCTCGACGATGTGGTCAGTGATTTGCAGGAAGGCGCCGGGCCCGTAGATTGCGGCGGCTGGTTAGTGGATGTGTGCGATGCGTTAACCGATCACGCCAGTGAATTTATTGAAGAGCTACACGATAAAATTATCGATCTGGAAGATAATCTTCTCGACCAGCAAATCCCACCGCGCGGTTTCCTCGCCTTGCTACGTAAACAGCTAATTGTTATGCGCCGCTATATGGCGCCGCAGCGCGACGTCTATGCCCGGCTTGCGAGTGAACGGCTTCCGTGGATGAGCGACGATCACCGGCGCAGAATGCAGGATATCGCCGACAGGCTGGGAAGGGGGTTGGATGAAATTGACGCTTGTATCGCGCGTACTGGTATCATGGCGGATGAAATTGCCCAGGTGATGCAGGAGTCTCTGGCGCGCAGAACTTATACCATGTCGCTTATGGCGATGGTTTTTCTGCCCAGCACCTTCTTAACGGGGTTATTTGGCGTTAACCTGGGCGGTATTCCCGGCGGCGGATGGCGGTTCGGCTTTTCTCTGTTTTGTATTCTGTTAGTTGTCCTGATCGGTGGTGTTACTTTATGGTTGCATCGCAGTAAATGGTTGTAACAAAAGCGCTTTTTAGACCATTTCGTATGAAAAAACGCCGAGAAATTTGAGCGAAGTCAATAAACCATCTACCTATTCGGGGCAATATCTCTCTCGCAGGTGAATGCAACGTCAAGCGATGGGCGTTGCGCTCCATATTGTCTTACTTCCTTTTTTGAATTACTGCATAGCACAATTGATTCGTACGACGCCGGCTTAGATTAGTCGGCTTTTTTTTGCCTGTAGAATATCAGCGTCTACCCTTTAAGAGTCTGAATGACATTCTGGAGGGTAATATGAGCTGTCTTTTGACCTTATTATATCTACACTCGTCCTTGTCGGACCCGGTTCCCACTGACCCTGTTCCTATTCCTGAGCCGCTTCCCCGTCCTCAGCCGATGCCCGACCCGCCGCCGGACGAAGAACCGATTAAAATGTCGCATCAAACGCCCGGATCTGCGAGGATACGCGCCTGCTGACTATGAGTCGTTACCGCGAGAGTAAATTGTGACCGCTTTTTCAACCCTGAATGTTTTGCCCGCCGCCCAGCTCAATAACCTTACTGAGCTGGGCTATCTTGAGATGACGCCTGTTCAGGCCGCAGCATTACCCGTCATTCTGGCGGGAAATGATGTGCGTGTGCAGGCCAGGACCGGTAGCGGCAAAACGGCGGCGTTTGGTCTTGGGCTCTTGCATCGAATTGACGTCAGTCTGTTCCAGACACAGGCATTAGTGCTGTGTCCGACGCGGGAGCTGGCGGATCAGGTTGCCGGAGAGTTACGTCGCCTGGCCCGTTTTCTGCCAAATACCAAAATTCTGACCTTATGTGGTGGGCAACCCTTTGGCGCACAGCGTGACTCGCTTCAGCACGCTCCGCATATCATTGTCGCGACGCCGGGGCGCCTGCTGGATCATTTACAAAAAGAAACCGTATCGCTGGATGCTCTGCACATTCTGGTAATGGATGAAGCAGACCGAATGCTGGACATGGGATTCAGTGACGCCATTGATGAGGTGATCCGCTTTGCGCCTGCGACGCGCCAGACGTTATTGTTTTCAGCAACCTGGCCTGAGGCCATCGCGGCGATTAGCGGTCGTGTACAGCAGCAGCCAATACGTATTGAAATCGATACGCTAGATGCGCTACCGGCTATCGAACAACAGTTCTTCGAAACGTCTGCGCATGAAAAAATTTCGCTGCTACAAACGTTGCTTAGCCAGCATCAGCCAGCGTCCTGCGTGGTGTTTTGCAATACCAAAAAAGATTGTCAGGCCGTTTGTGATGCGCTTAATGCGGTAGGACAAAGCTCATTGGCGCTCCACGGCGATCTGGAACAACGCGACCGCGACCAGACGTTGGTGCGTTTTGCAAATGGTAGCGCGCGCATTCTGGTTGCCACCGACGTTGCCGCGCGAGGATTAGACATTAAATCGCTCGAACTGGTGGTTAACTATGAACTGGCCTGGGACCCGGAGGTGCATGTCCACCGTATTGGCCGTACGGCGCGCGCGGGAAGTAGCGGCCTGGCGATCAGTTTCTGCGCGCCGGAAGAGGCGCAGCGGGCGAATATTCTTTCAGAAATGCTGCAACTCAAGCTGAACTGGCTGAATGCGCCCGCCCGGCAGCCGTTACTCCCTCTGGCCGCAGAGATGACTACCCTATGCATTGACGGCGGCAAAAAAGCGAAAATGCGTCCGGGAGATATTTTGGGCGCGCTGACCGGCGATATTGGATTAGACGGGGCGGATATTGGCAAAATTAACGTGCATCCCATGCACGTTTACGTCGCCGTACGTCAAGCGGTAGCGCAAAAAACCTGGAAGCAGTTGCAAAACGGGAAGATCAAAGGCAAGTCATGCCGGGTACGGCTATTAAAATGATCGATAGTATGGCGTCTCAGCGGAGTGCTGAGACGCCTGCAGATTATTTCACTTCGATAACATCAAGCCGCAACGCCGCTAAGGCGGTGTCATCTTCTTCCGGCTGCCAGCCAGCGGGCTGCAAGGGAATCTCTTCACGATCGAACGCTAAATCGCCGCCGTCGACGACCTCGGAACCGTGAGTGATCCCTTTGAAATCGAACAGGTTAGTGTCACAAAGGTGAGACGGCACGACATTCTGCATGGCGCTAAACATCGTCTCGATCCGTCCAGGATAGCGCTTATCCCAGTCGCGTAGCATGTCGGCAATCACCTGGCGTTGCAGGTTGGGTTGCGAACCGCACAGATTACAAGGAATGATAGGGAAGGCTTTGGCCTCAGCAAAACGGACAATATCTTTCTCGCGGCAGTAAGCCAGCGGACGGATCACGATATGTTTGCCGTCATCGCTCATCAGCTTCGGCGGCATCCCTTTCATTTTTCCGCCATAGAACATATTCAGAAACAGGGTTTGCAGAATATCGTCGCGATGGTGGCCCAGGGCGATTTTGGTCGCGCCCAGTTCAGTCGCAGTACGATACAGGATACCCCGACGCAAACGCGAGCACAGCGAGCAGGTAGTTTTTCCTTCCGGAATCTTCTCCTTAACAATACCGTAAGTGTTTTCTTCGACGATTTTATATTCTACGCCCAACTGCTCAAGGTAGGCTGGTAGGATATGCTCCGGGAAACCTGGCTGCTTTTGATCGAGGTTGACAGCGACCAGTGAAAAATTGATCGGGGCGCTTTGCTGCAAATTACGTAAAATTTCCAGCATCGTATAGCTATCTTTGCCGCCAGAAAGGCAAACCATAATGCGATCGCCTTCTTCAATCATATTAAAATCGGCAATCGCTTCGCCAACGTTACGGCGCAGGCGCTTTTGCAACTTGTTGAGGTTGTATTGTTCTTTCTTTGTATTCTTTTGAATTTCTTGCATTATTTCAGTTCTCTGGTACTAAATGGGGCAAATTGGGGGCAAACTTTGTAACTACGATAACCGCGCATTCAACATCGCTACTTGTTCGTCGTTCATGTCATCAATCCACATACCGTAAATTTCATACACCATCTGCGCAGTTTCATGTCCCATTTGGCTGGCGATAAATGCCGGGTTCGCTCCTGCCGTCAACAGCCAGCAGGCAAAAGTATGTCGCGTATGGTACGGATTACGGCGACGAATGCCAGCACGTTTTAATAGAGATAGTACCTTCGGATATTGTCAACTGTATACATCATGCAGACAGGCCCGTTAAGAAGTGACGGGCTCAACTGAAATTCAGGCGCCGCTGCGTCCTGATGATGGTACGTTTCAAGTGGTTCCGTGGGGTGAACCGGGACAGGTGTAAAATGATATTCGGCACACCCTTTTTGCTCTTTTAGTGGTGATATAAAATACGGTATCAGTATTTTATTATCTAATAAGATAATGCAGAGTGTTTAATTATCGTTGGGTAAGATCAGTTTACCGTATACTATTTAAAATTTTCTTGCCTATTCTGGTGGTCGTATTGAATTAAAAATAGCCTGTTTCATATGTACAGTTCAGACAAATTATTTGCGATGAGAATTGCTACCTGATATCGACATCTTATGATGTATACCATAATTCTGGCTGGAGAACGTGATGCGTATAACAGTAAGTGATATATCAACCAGAGAATCACAGCAGACGGTACAGAGACAACCCATCAGAAGCTGGGATACCATACCGTACCTTTCAATGCTGGATGGTCTTTATCAGGACGCTATCTTTCATGAGCAAGTGTCTAATTTACCAGAAGAATATATTAAGCTGGATGAGATGGCCAAAGATGAAGAAAAGAACAGCTTAAATATTTATGACTTCTTCTTTGAGCCAATACATGAAATTATATGTGAAGATATTAAATCAACATTGGGTTTTTATTATTCAAATAGTGCAACCTTCCGTAGGTTGGTTAATTATAAAGTAGAGCGCAGCATAAATGACGATGTAGACACCAATAAATGTGAGGTAAAGATATCTCCAGATTATAGTTACGAAAATATTGATGGGGGGCGAGGATATTTATCGCTTCCATTTGATAAGAACGGCTATCCAATTTCCCCTGACTTTCACAACTGTGTAAATGGAATTACATCAGAAAAATTGTTGTTAGATCTATTTCTAAAATATATTTTGCACGATCATTTAAATGCAAACGGTGAAGTTACAAACATTTACGCTAATGTTATTTATAAAGAGATTGATCCCGCTGCAATTGCACATACATCGGCGTGTTTTTCTCAGGTAACGATGAGTGGTGGACATGAGCTATTTAATGTGGATAGCGTAACTGTTCCACCTAAAAGTACTGAGCAAATTATATCTGAGGGAAAGGAAATTCAAAGGCAAATTTTCTTATCTTCTCATAGCGGCAATCATTTTCAGCCAGTAATCATTCATAAAATGGACAGGAGTATTAAAAATATTGCAATAACTAGTTTGTTATTATCATCAAGATTAGCAGTAACATCTGGTGATTATAGGATAAAAAATGGTAATTCAGAAGGTGAGAATGATTTTTTACCCGTTAAAGAATTACAAAGATATGAAAGGGCTCTCCCGGAGGATCATCCTGCCCCAAATACGGAGCCTCATCCGCTGGGTAAGGTGTTAGATGGTCTATTTGATCACTATACATCTGTTGCAGGAGGACACCTTGTCGCAGTACTCAAACTACTTGGAAAAGAACAAGAGGCAAATAGTTATAAAAGAGGCTATCATGAATTACTTGCATTTTCTCAAACTGGGCAGTGGACGCATGATGGAAGAGCTATTGCTGCTGAATATATGTTTAAAGGTCTTTTAGTTCATTTAAGTGATAAACTCATCACCCTCGGTGAGGGAAGTTTCGTTTCTTTTTTATCTTTTGTAAGAGAAAACATCCAACACCAATATAAAATATATGAGCTAATGGCGCGTGATATGCTGGTTCATCCTTTGCCTTTCAGCACTGAGTCTGCACCACCTATGATAGACAGTCCTTTATGGACAAGGGAAAGCCATTATACGAAAGTCCTGTATGAAAAGTTTCCTGCTATTTCTGGTTCAAGCTTTGAGGTTTTCTATGGTAAGGAAGCTATTATTACAGCGTTAGAAATAGTATCTTTCGGTAGACAAGAAAGAGGAAAGAGCGCTTTTAATAAAAAAAGGATGATTCATCTTTTTAAGCTAGTTCAATTAGTGATACACCATTTATCCAGCAATGGTGGTGATAGAGTATTGCTTAGCCCTGAAGGTATAAAGAATAATTTTATTATTATGCGTCATATTATTTTTTGGTGTGCAAAGATAACGGGGCCAATTAACGATAAAAAAATAAACGCAATAGCAAGAAGAATTGTGGTTAATAATAAATTTTCCAACGGTGTTAAATCAATACTTCCCAAAAGCAACGATCCTTTAATTTCGTTAATGAAAGCCGCGATCAATAAGCAGCTAAACTGGGCGGAGAAATATTATCGAGCAGAGACTCATATGAAGGAACATATGCAGGAGTGTGATATTTTAGGACTAATGGACACCAACAAAATGGTGCGAGAGGCCGTTATTGGGCTTATTCACGAGATCAGTGATATTGCGAAAAGCAGCTGGCTGACATTAGAAGAACAACATGAGAGACAGGTTAAGGCTCTCGAATCGTTCAAGGAGAAACTTTCCTCCATGAATGGCGGGCAAGAATTCGTTTATGGATTTAATAAGATTATTCAGGAGGGGCTTGGAGGATTAATTGAGCTGAGTTTTGATCTTGATGATACTGTACATCATCGCACAGCTTCCTCATTAAGTCCGGCTGCAAGGGCAGGACTTCATCTCTTAGGAACGGTCTGGAATATTGTAATGAGTATTGTCCCTGGTTTTAACGCACTGGCTGGTACCAGTAGTATTCTTAACCGGGCCGTTGTGGAAAACTCTGCGGATGTATGCGGTTACGTACAGGATATCATTCGTATCGGTATGGAGGCTGTTCCTGTTGCTGGAGCGAAGTTCACAGAAAGAGCGGCAAATGCAAAGTATACGGGCCTCCGATTTGTTGAAAATAAAATACAAAGAGGTGTAGTACGAGCACCGATTCAAAAAGGGAGTAACTATAAAATTATAGAGTCAATAGAAAATACAGATTTTATTTATCAAAAAAGTAGTCAGAAAGTTCTTGAGTTAGGACCAGAGGGAAACGATGGGCTCTATCGCGCTACCGGTTTTGATAAACAAACATATGGTTATTACAAATCGTCAGGAGAAGGCTTTTACAGAAAACAAGCCTCATATCCACCGCTGTCATCAGAAGCGCCTAATACGATAAAATATGGCGACAGAGAGCTCGTTTTAACTAAAGAACCCGGTTCAGAAACGTATCGGGCAACCTATTCGGATAGCGGAAAAGATTCAGCTATGACATTTTACCGATCTTCTGATGGGCGATTTTATCAGGCGTCAGGGCTGAAAGGTGGGGGGCTTATTCGCCATATTGATAAACCTTATTCAGAGTTAAGAGAAGGAGACGTGGGTTATGATGACGAACTTCTGGAAATTTCGGATGATTCTCCCCTACTGGAAGACATACTGTCCTCCCTGTCAGAAGATTTATACCCTACATCAGAAGAAAATGTACAAAGTATTTATAAGAAATACCAGAGTGGGGATGCAGCAGCAGGGGAGACCGAAGTTGTATTATGCCGAGGTACAATAGGTCCGCAGGCTGAAAATATTGTTAGTTTTAAAACAGCAGGCGGTATTGAGGGGGCCGATGTAGAAGTATTGCCTGTCTCTGTTGAAATAGCCAGAGAGCAGGTTAGAAGTGGAAGAATCGTACCTGAATATACCACGGATCTTAGTGTTGCCGACAGGTTCAGCAGGGAACATTATCTTATTATCGTTAGGGCAAAAGTCAAATATCTTACACGAGGTAGCGTCAGTGAAAGCGGCTGGGTTATGCCAAAAAACACACCAGTGGACCCTGTTGGTATAATTGACAGGACATATGGTAAAGCAGAAAATACGGGGCAGGCAAACGCTTCTAAGTAATCATAAATTCTGAACAAGTTTATTGTTTTTATCTCTCGTGTATGAAAGATTGCTTTTATACTTTAAATAATTCGAGTTGCAGGAAGGCGGCAAGCGAGCGGATCCCCAGGAGCTTACTCAAGTAAGTGACTGGGGTAAGGGAACGCAGCCGCAGCACATGCAACCTGAAGTATGTTATGGCGAGATACGCAACGGGTCAAAAGCGTCTTTATTCTGTCATCCGTATTAATTAAGATGTCACCACGACCAGAAAAATATCGGAACGAAGAGATGTATGACTAAAGAAGCTGTAATCTTTCTATTTATCGCCATCGTGGTAGAAGTTATCGCCACGATCTCATTAAAATTATCGGATAGTTTTACGCGTCTGGTACCGAGCATCGTTACCATCATCGGATATTGTATCGCGTTCTGGTGCCTTACCATCCCTATGCGAACCATCCCTGCGGGTATCATTTATGCCATTTGGTCTGGGGTAGGGATTGTTCTTATTGGATTGATAGGATGGTTGTTTCTTGGCCAAAAACTGGATGTGCCGGCTATTATTGGCATGTTGCTTATCATCTGCGGCGTAATCGTAATCAATCTATTTTCAAAAAGCGTCAGTCACTAGGCGATGATGATGGTTGATTTGAGCCCGCACTCTCTTATGCGGGCTCGGGTATTTAGCGCACCACCAGTACGGAGCATTCCGCATGACGCACAACGGCTGCGGCGTTGGAACCCAACAGATAGGTAGTAATATCCGGACGATGCGAGGCGATAATCACCATATCGGCCGGTAATTTTTTTGCCATTTCCAGAATCTTATCTTTAGGAGAGCCTTCTGCAACGTGCGCCTGCACGCGGTCCGCGGGAAGGTTGAATTTCTTGATAATCGCTTCCAGTTGAGATTTGGCTTCGGCTTTCAAATCGTCCATTGCGGGGAGCTCTGCTGAATAAGCCAGTCCCAGGGAAGCGTAATAGGGCAAAGACGGGATTACAGTCAAAAAGTGCACTTTAGCGTCGTCAATCTTTGCTTCGGCTTCAACATGCGAAATCACGCGTTGAGTTAATTCTGAATCTGAAATATCGATGGGTACAAGAATCGTTCTGTTCATAAAACCTCCTGTTTAAGTATCCACTGAAATTCTACTCCCTAAAGGCACTTTATGTACAATGACATACGTCACATTTTAGGTGCTGCTCCACGATACTCTGCGGGGACTACCAACAGGAGAGAACGGCGTAATATTAAGCGCATTCCCCGTAAATAATCAGCAAGTTGACGTTAAAACGTTATTTCTGCCTTGTCAGGAAAGACCTAAAAAGAGATGTTACCGTTTAATTCAATAATTAATGAAATAATTCGCAGTGAAATAGATATAATTTATACGAATGCTTTTGGGGGCATTATACGAAATAAAAATTATACAATATCATTCGGTTACGATATTCTACGCCTGTTATATGCCTTTATTGTCACATATTCATTTTGTCGCTGGGCCATTGCGTTAACCTTTGCTTTCCAGCGTATAAATTGACAAGCCCGAACGGATGTTCGGGCTTTTTTTGTTTCCAGGTTAATCCTTAGAATATTTTTTAATCTGCGCCGGTTTTTTCCGCTTTTCCTGCCAGCAAGGCAAGAAAGTCATAGCGTTTTTGCAAATCCAATGCGGCATCTCGCCATAATTGTTCAGCTACTTCAGGCTGTTGCGCATTCAGGCGACGGAAACGCTGTTCATTAAGCAACGTGTCCGCCAGTGCATCTGACGGTGGCCGAGAGTCCAGAGCCAGCGGCGGCTTGCCTTCATCCGCTCGGCGGGGATCAAAGCGGTATAACGGCCAGAAACCGGTCGCCGTTAACTGGCGCATTTGGTCATGGCTTAGCGCCAGATCGTAACCATGTTCCTCACAGGGGCTATAGGCAATGATCAGCGACGGCCCTGGCCAGGCTTCGGCCTCCTGGATCGCTTTCACCGTCTGGTTTAACTGCGCGCCCAGCGAAATTTGTGCGACGTAAACATGACCATACATCATCATGCTGACGCCAAGATCTTTACGGGCTTTACGCTTGCCATGTTCGCCAAATTTAGTGACGGCGCCAAGCGGCGTCGCCTTCGACGCCTGGCCGCCAGTATTGGAATAACACTGCGTATCCAGAACCAGAATATTGACATTCTCCGTCAGGCTTAACACATGGTCTAAACCGCCAAAGCCGATGTCGTATGCCCAACCATCGCCGCCAATCAGCCAGATTGATTTTTCTACCAGCGCATCAGCATCCTTTAACAGTTCCTCTGCGCCCGCAACCGATTTCAGATGTTGGCGTAATGCGGCGACCTGCTCACGCCGAACGTCAGGCGTTGCTTCGGCATGCAGCGCATCGTTTAATTCCGCCGGAATGCGATCGGCGAATTGCGCCAGTAAACGCATGACGCGCGCCCGGTGCTGATCCACGCTCAGACGGAAACCGAGGCCAAATTCCGCGTTATCTTCAAATAACGAATTCGCCCATGCCGGGCCGCGTCCGTTGGCATCGGTGGTATAAGGCGTTGAGGGTAAGTTACCGCCGTAAATAGAGGAACACCCCGTGGCGTTAGCGATTAACATTCTGTCGCCATATAACTGAGTCAGCAGTTTAATATACGGCGTTTCACCGCAGCCGGAACAGGCGCCGGAATATTCAAACAGCGGCGTAATAAGCTGCGATGTGCGGATATCAATTCGTTCCAGTTTGCTGCGATCGATTTCCGGTAAGTCGAGGAAAAAGTCATAATTCACTTTCTCTTCTTCCACATGCTCAAGGCGCGACATCATGTTAATCGCCTTGATCTGTGGATTTTGCCGATCTTTAGCCGGGCAGACCTCTACGCATAAATTACAGCCAGTACAGTCTTCCGGCGCGACCTGCAGCACATATTTCTGGCCGCGCATATCGCGGGACTTCACGTCCAGCGAATGCAGACTGGCTGGCGCGTTCTCCATCGCCTGCGGGGAAACGACTTTCGCACGAATTGCCGAGTGAGGGCAGGCGGCGACGCAGTGATTACATTGTGTACACAGTTCCTCTTTCCAGACAGGAATCTCTTCGGCGATATTGCGTTTTTCCCAGCGGGTGGTGCCCATCGGCCATGTTCCATCCGGCGGCAGGGCGGAAACAGGCAGTGCGTCGCCGAGGCCCGCCAACATGGCGGCGGTAACGGTTTTCACGAAATCCGGCGCGGCGTCGGAGACAACCGGCGGGCGATGCGCGCTGTGCGGATTAACCGCCTGCAACGGCACTTCCGCCAGCGATTCCTGCGCCAGAGCCAATGCCTGCCAGTTACGCTCAACCAGATCCTGACCTTTGCTGCTATAGCTTTTGGCAATCGCGCCCTGCAGCTCAACCAGGGCGCTATCGCCCGGAAGAATATGCGTCAGGTGGAAGAAAGCCATTTGCATGACGGTATTGATGCGGGCACCAAGTCCACATTCGCGGGCGATTTTCGCCGCGTTAACCACGTAAAAACGCGCCTTTTTCTGATTCAACACCGCCTGAACTTCTTGCGGCAGACGCGACCAGACCTCGTCGGCGCTGTACGGCGTATTAAGTAGAAAGATTCCGCCTGGCTTCAGACGTTCCGCCATCTGATATTTATCGATAAACTGTAATTGATGGCAGCCGACAAAATCCGCCTGAGCAATTAAGTAAGCGGAACGAATGGGTTTTTCGCTGACGCGCAGGTGCGATACCGTGAGCCCGCCAGCTTTTTTAGAGTCATAAACGAAATAACCTTGCGCATACCACGGCGTAGAATTACCGATAATTTTAATATTATTTTTTGTGGCGGATACGCTGCCGTCGCTTCCCAGACCGTAAAATAACGCTTCAAGTTTAGCGCTGCCGGGCAGGGTATTTTCCGGTAATGGCAGCGAGAGATTAGTGACGTCATCATAAATGCCCACCGTAAACCGTGGTTTGGGTTTCGCGCGGCTAAGTTCATTAAAGACCGCCAGTACGCACGCCGGGCCGAACTCTTTGGATGATAGCCCATAACGGCCGCCAATGGTGCGCGGCAACGTTTCGCGCTCGCCATTATTAAAGGCCTCCGCCAGTGCGGTCATCACGTCCAGATAAAGTGGCTCGGCCTGCGCGCCTGGCTCTTTGGTACGATCCAGCACTGCGATAGCGCGAACGGTTTCCGGTAATGCCTGTAACAAATGTTTGGCGGAGAAGGGGCGGAACAGACGGACTTTCAGAACGCCGACCTTTTCTCCGCGTATCAGTAGCTCGTCCACGACCTCTTCGCAGGTGCCGAGGGCGGAGCCCATCATAATGATGACGCGTTCAGCCTGGGGATGTCCATAATATTCAAATGGCTGGTAGTGGCGGCCCGTAGCGTCGCCAAATGCCTTCATCGCCTCTTCAACATGATCATAAACGGCGTTGTACCACGGATTGGTCGCTTCGCGAGACTGGAAGTAGGTGTCCGGATTCGCTGAAGTTCCACGAATCACCGGATGTTCCGGATTCAGCGCGCGGGCGCGGTGAGCGTCGATTTCCGCCTGCGGCATCAGGTTCAGAATGGTTTCATCCGTTAGCGGTATAATTTTGTTGATTTCATGCGATGTACGGAAGCCATCAAAAAAATGAATAAACGGAACGCGGCTTTTCAGCGTAGTCCTGTGCGCGATCAGCGCAAAATCCTGCGCTTCCTGAACGCTGGCGGCGCATAACATCGCGCAGCCTGTCTGGCGGACCGCCATCACATCGGAATGGTCGCCAAAAATAGAAAGCGCGTGTGTGGCGACGGTGCGCGCGGCAACGTGCAGTACAAACGGCGTGAGCTGCCCCGCCAGTTTATACAGCGTTGGAATCATCAGCAGCAGCCCCTGCGATGATGTAAATGACGTAGAAAGCGAACCGGTTTGTAACGCACCGTGAACGGCGGCGATCGCGCCGCCTTCCGACTGCATCTCTACCACACGCGGCGTATCGCCCCAGACATTTTTAAGCCCATTACCGGCCCAGGCATCCGCTTGTTCAGCCATTGTTGAACTGGGCGTAATCGGGTAAATGGCGATAACCTCGCTGGTACGGAACGCCACCGACGCTACCGCGCCATTACCGTCAATTGTTTGCATATGACACCCTTACATTGCGCAAAAAAGAGGGACACGCATAATCGTGAGCGCGTCCTGTAGTTATCCTTTTATTTTAGCAAAGCCCTTCAAGCCCCATTTTCGCTTTTGTGTCCCTGGCGGGAGGAGAATGGCGATTTCTTGCCGAAAAGGCGTAAAAAATTGCCAGTAAATGTTAATGAAGCGCATAAATGCGCGCTTTGCCTCTCGACGCGTCAGTTTCTGCTGCCTATTATTTAGGGCGGTGTCGTTTGGGTGAATAAACAGAGGGGAGAGAAATGCGCGCAGCGTTTTGGGTGGGATGTGCCGCGTTATTATTGTCGGCTTGCAGTAGCGAACCTGTTCAGCAGGCAACTGCGGCGCATGTTTCGCCAGGGATGAAAGCGGCGATGTCCAGCGCCGGCGAAGCGAATTGCGCTATGATTGGCGGTTCACTTTCAGCGGCCCGGCAGCTTGATGGTTCAGTAATTGGTATGTGCGCGCTACCCAACGGCAAACGTTGTAGCGAACAGTCGCTTGCCGCCGGAAGCTGCGGGAGTTATTAAGCGCGGCGTTTCGCCTGACGCGTATAACTTTTCACTTAATGGCTTAGTGCGCTAAATCCGCCAGTTTATACATTAGCGTTGTTTCTGCCGTCGCCAGCGTTAACTGGTTCGCGGTTAAATCGACCTGCGCGCCTTTGCTGAAGAGCTCGCTGAGGGTGCCGTCCAGCGCATTAAGCTGCGGATCGGCGCACATCATTCGGGTCATCGCTAAATTTTTCACTTTTAATTCGCCGTCCGACAGTTTTCCTTCGCCGGTGAATTGATTGCACATTTTGCCGGATACCGTCATGTCCTCGCCAAAGCTGAGCTCCGGGCCGGTGACCGTTTTACCGTTTACGCTTTCCAGAACAAAGCGGTGGTGCTCCAGTTGCTCGCGTTTGACGGACACTTTTCCACTGCTCACACACCCCGTCATTATGATGCTCAGGGCGACCAGCGTGACGATTTTCTTCATTGATATTCTCTGTAATCTGATAGTTAACACTGACTATAGTAATAATATGACCGGATAGATCTTCAGGGGTTATCCGAAAATGCTCCCCTGAGCGCAGGGGAGCGACAGGATTAGAACAGCGCGTTCGGGCAGGCTTCGCCCTTCTCAAGCTGGCTTAAGTTTTGTAACGTGGTTTCAGAGATGCTGATCAGCGCTTCTGCGGTCAGGAATGCCTGATGCCCCGTAAACAGTACGTTATGGCAGGCCGACAGACGGCGGAAAACATCATCCTGAATAACATCGTTTGATTTATCTTCAAAGAACAGGTCGCGTTCGTTTTCATACACATCCATCCCCAGCGAGCCGATTTTCTGATTCTTCAGAGCTTCGATAGCCGCCTGGGAATCAATCAGCGCGCCACGACTGGTATTAATGACCATAACGCCATTTTTCATTTGATCGAATGCCGCATGGTTCAGCAAATGGTAGTTTTCCGGCGTGAGCGGGCAGTGCAGAGAAATGACATCCGATTCGGCAAACAACGTTTGCAGATCCACATACTCGACGCCGAGGTCAAGCGCGGCAGCGCTGGGATAGGGATCAAACGCCAGTAAACGCATTCCAAAGCCTTTCAGGATACGCAGCGCGGCGACGCCGATTTTACCGGTACCAATGACGCCAGCGGTTTTTCCGTGCATGGTAAAGCCGGTCAGTCCCTCAAGGGAAAAGTTAGCGTCGCGGGTGCGTTGATAAGCGCGGTGAATACGGCGGTTCAATGTCATCATCATGCCAATCGCATGTTCAGCGACGGCTTCCGGAGAATAAGCCGGCACGCGGACCACCTGCAAACCGAGCTCTTTAGCGGCATCCAGGTCGACATTATTAAATCCGGCGCAACGCAGCGCGATGTATTTCACGCCGTGTTTTTTCAGCTCTTCCAGTACCGGTCGGCTCCCGTCGTCATTCACGAAGATACAAACTGCTTCACATCCATTGGCGGTTTTCGCTGTTTTCTCGGTCAGCAGAAAATCAAAAAACTCCAGTTCAAAACCGAACGCTTCGTTCACTTGCTGTAGATATTTCTTGTCATACTGTTTGGTACTATAGACGGCGAGTTTCATATGACCTTCTCCAGTGATGTTAGAATCACACAAATATGCTTAAAATTATCTTACAAAAAATCAAAAATAATTGATAGTCATACATATAATGAATAATTTTAGGTTATCATTCTCCACAACGCCTCAAATAGCCGGAGGGCGCCCCTGCAACATGAACTATTAGGCTATGTACGGGCAATCATGCCAAAATAAAGAGATAGCCGACTGAATTTTTCGTTAAATCAGGAAATTAATGGCCCATGAAGGGTAAATATAAAGCCGCCCTTGCGCTACTGTTACTGCTGATTCTTGTCCCTCTGACGCTACTGATGACCCTCGGGCTGTGGGTTCCCACTCTGGCGGGAATTTGGCTACCCGTCGGTACCCGTATCGCTCTGGAACAAAGTCCACGCCTGACACGTCATGGGTTAGTGATTCCCGATCTTCGCTATCTGGTCAATGATTGTTCGTTAGCGCATATTACCCAGGCGGAACTGACGCATCCCAGCCGTTGGTTGCTGAATATTAAAAGCCTCAAACTGGATGCCGCATGCCTGGCGAAACTGCCCGCTACGGAAGCTTCTCCCGCCGCGCCGCGTACGCTGGCGCAGTGGCAGTCAATGCTGCCCAATACCTGGATTAACATCGATAATGTCATTCTCGCGCCCTGGCCGGAATGGCAGGGCAAGCTGGCGATCTCCATGACGCCGGTCATTCAGCAGATACGTTATCAGGGCGAAAAAGTAAAATTTCAAGGGCAGCTACGCGGTCAGGCATTGACGGTGAGCCAACTGGAGATCGCCGCGCTGGCCAACCAGCCTCCCGTTAGCCTGGCGGGGGAATTTGTGTTGCCGCTGGTACCGGATGGCCTGCCGGTCAGCGGTCATGCGGCAGCGACCTTGCGTCTGCCGCAGGAACCGTCGCTGGTGGATGCGGAACTGGAGTGGCGTGATAACGCCGGACAGCTCATCGTGATGGCGCGAGGTAATCCTGACCCGATTCTCGATCTCCCCTGGGCGGTAACGCGTCAGCGGCTTACCATCAGCGATGGCCGCTGGAACTGGCCATATCAGGGATTCCCCTTGAGCGGGCGTCTGGCTTTTAATATCGATAACTGGCAAGCCGGGCCGGATAATGCGCGAGTCAGCGGGCGCCTGAATATTCTGACCCAGGGCGATGCCGGTAAAGCGAACGCTGTACTGACTATCGGCCCGGGAAAACTCAGCATGGACAGCAGTGCGATGCCTCTACAGCTTACCGGCGAGGCTAAACAGAAGGATTTAATCTTTTATGCCGTCTTGCCCGCTATGTTCCGCGGCAGTCTGGCCGATCCGCAGCTCACCTTTGCACCTGGCGCATTGCTACGCTCGCGCGGACGGGTGATTGATGCGTTAGATATTGATGAAATTCGTTGGCCGCTGGCGGGCGTTAAGGTGACGCCGCGCGGCGTTGATGGTCGATTACAGGCTATTTTACGGGCGCATGAAAATGAGATGGGCGATTTCGTTCTTCATCTTGATGGCCTGGCGAATGATTTTCTCCCTGATGCTGGTCGCTGGCGGTGGCGCTATTGGGGGCAAGGAAGCTTTACGCCAATGCGCGCCCGCTGGGATATTGCCGGACAGGGCGAATGGCATGATAACACCATCAGGTTGACCAGTTTGTCCACCGGTTTTGATCAGTTGCACTATGGCGCAATGACCGTTACATCACCAAGACTGGCGCTGAATAAACCTATTGTCTGGGTTCGCGACGCCACAACGCCGTCGCTACAGGGCGCGCTGTCTCTGGAGGCGGGGAAAACCGTATTTACCAGCGGGAGCGTGCTGCCGCCTTCTACCATTAATTTTAGCGTTGAAGGGCGCGAGCCAACCCTGTTCCAGTTTAAAGGCGACCTTCGGGCGGGGGCGATAGGGCCGGTACGGCTGAATGGGCGCTGGGATGGCGAACGCCTTCGCGGACAGGCCTGGTGGCCGAAGCAGTCGCTTATCGTTTTTCAGCCGTTGCTTCCACCAGACTGGAAAATGACGCTGCGCGAAGGTTCACTGTATGCGCAGGTGGCTTTTTCCGCCGCACAGGGGCAGGGGTTTGAAGCGGGTGGGCACGGCGTGTTAAAAGGCGGTAGCGCCTGGATGCCGGATAACAAAATCAACGGTGTCGATTTCATTCTGCCATTTCGCTTCCACAACGGCGCGTGGCAATTAGGGACGCGCGGGCCCGTCTCGCTGCGTATTGCGGGGATAGTTAACCAGGTCACGGCGAAAAATATCACCGCTGATTTACAGGGCGGTTATCCCTGGAGCGAGTCGAATCCATTACTGCTAAGCGATGTCAGCGTAGACGTGCTGGGCGGTCAAATCATTATGAAACAGTTGCGAATGCCGCAGCACGACCCGGCGCTTTTACGGGTGCAAAATATTTCATCCAGCGAATTGATTAGCGCCATAAATCCAAAGCAATTCGCCATGTCTGGTCCGGTTAGCGGCGCGCTGCCGCTGTGGCTGAACAATGAAAAATGGATAATCAAAGATGGCTGGCTTACGAATCCTGGGCCAATGACGTTGCGTATCGATAAAGATACTGCGGATGCGGTGGTGAAGGATAATGTCACGGCAGGCTCGGCGATCAACTGGCTACGTTATATGGAGATTACGCATTCGTGGACAAAAATTAACGTTGATAACCTGGGCGTACTAACGATGCAAGCGGCCATTACCGGCAAAAGCCGGGTAGATGGTAAAACCGCGATCGTTAACTTGAACTATACCCATGAAGAAAATGTGTTTACGCTGTGGCGCAGTTTGCGTTTTGGCGACAATTTACAGGCATGGCTTGAACAAAATACAGCGTTGCCGCAACCTCCTTGCCGGAAAGACAAGGACTGTGAGGATAAATAATGAAAATGAGTATTGCCATGTTGTCAGCGCTTGCGTCATTTATCGTGGTGGGCTGCACGCCACGTATTGAAGTCGCCGCGCCGGAACAGCCGATTACCATCAACATGAATGTAAAGATCGAGCATGAAATACATATCAAAGTCGATAAAGATGTTGAAGAACTCCTGAAATCACGCAGCGATCTATTCTGAGGCCATAATGAAAAAGTATTTAATGCTATGGGTGCTGACGCTGAGCTTGCTCACACCTTCTGTGTGGGCCTTAACCCTGGACGAAGCGCGCACGCAGGGCCGGGTTGGGGAAACGCTGAATGGCTATCTGGTAGCCTTAAAGAATGATGCCGAAACCCAGAAACTGGTGCTTGATATTAATCATGCCCGCCGCGCCAGTTATCAGCAGTTAGCGGATAGCAACCATCTTCCCGTGGACGAGGTGGCGAAGATGGCAGGGCAAAAACTGGTTGAGCGCGCCAGGCCGGGAGAATATGTCCAGGGAATTAATGGCAAATGGATGCGTAAATAACCGCTTTCCGACAATTTTTTTACCGCAAAATGCATTGTTATATTGGTAATTTCTGAATTTAGCCGTTTGCGCCGAAATTAGGATAGCCGTGCGGCGTCATCTCTGATGGAGTGTCTCGCGTTGAGTCGTTTTTCAGAGAATACCGATGACGCTTTATCAAATTAAACCTGCTTTTCAGGCGCTGCTTCGCCCCGTAATGGCCTGGTTATATCGGCATCATATTACAGCCAATCAGATCACCCTTTCCGCTATGGCTCTCTCTATTGCGACCGGCCTGATATTGATTGTAGTGCCCCTGTATTTTCTGTTGCCCATCGTGTTATTTGCGCGCATGGCGCTCAACGCGCTGGATGGTATGTTAGCGCGCGAATGCCGCCAGCAATCTCGTTTAGGCGCCATTCTGAATGAAACGGGCGATGTGATTTCAGACATCGCGCTTTACCTACCGTTTCTTTTTCTGGCCGACAGCAGCGCGCCATTGGTGCTCGCCATGCTCCTGGCGATGGTGATGACTGAGTTTTGCGGCATATTAGCGCAAACGATCAACGGCGTACGTAGTTATGCCGGACCGTTTGGCAAAAGCGACAGAGCGCTGGTGTTTGGCGCAGGGGGGCTGGCGCTGACCTTTTGGCCTCAGGTGGCGCAGTGGAGCAATATAGTCTGGAGCATTGCTCTCGTATTGCTGCTTTGGACGACAGTAAACCGTTGTCGAAGCGCATTAATTGCGGTGGATGTCAAATGATGCTGCTCGAAAAATCCCTGCTCGTCATTTTTGCTCTTTTGCTGGTGGCCACTCTGGTAAATCGAATTCTGGTGTGGCGTCGTCCTGATAAGGACTGGCGCGAATTGGCGCTACGCATTCGGACCTGGTGGCTAATCATCATACTGTTTTCGCTGGCGCTATTGTGTCCGACCTGGCTGGCATTGACCTTTTTCGCCTTACTCAGCTTTATGGCGCTAAAAGAATTCCTGACGCTGGTTCCCTCCCGTCATTCTGACCGAATGCCGCTGTTGTGGATGTTTATCGCGATTCCCATCAATTATTGGCTGATTGGAATTGGCTGGTACGGCATGTTCGTGGTGTTTATTCCGGTTTATGTCTTCTTATTTTTACCGGCGCGTATGGTGATCGTGGGTGATACGCAGGGGTTTTTACGCACCGCGTCGCAGCTTCACTGGAGTCTGATGACCACGGTTTTTGCCTTTAGCCATGTCGCTTTTTTGTTGGTGCTGCCTGCGGACGGCAAACAAACCGGCGCGCTACTGGTATTGTTTCTGGTCGGGCTGACTGAGTTTAACGACATTGCGCAGTATTTATGGGGTAAATCATTCGGGCACATCAAAGTGACGCCGACCGTAAGCCCGAATAAAACCCTGGCCGGGTTGGCGGGGGGCGTGATGACAACGGCGCTGGCGGGACTGGCATTGGGACCGTTACTCACCCCACTAAATGCGCCAATGTCAATACTGGCCGGGTTAATGATTGGCGGCACCGGGTTTTGCGGCGATGTGGTGATGTCCGCCGTAAAACGTGATGCCGGCGTAAAAGACAGCGGTACGTTGTTACCCGGTCACGGCGGCTTGCTTGATCGGCTGGACTCCCTGATCTTTACCGCGCCGGTGTTTTTTCATTTTATTCGTTATTTTTGCTACTGAACCGTTATGAACCGATTTCTTCGCACCTTATTTACGTTGTGTCTTGTCTGGCCCGTAATCCGGTTGTGGCTTGGGCTGCGGGTGAAGCACCGGGAGCGACTTCCCCATTGCGGCCCGCTGATCGTGGTGGCCAATCATAATAGCCACATGGATGTGTTTGCGCTTTTGTCGCTGTTTTCGCTACGTCAACAGGGTTATGTTCATCCGGTCGCTGCCGCTGACTATTTTTTGCGTAACAAGTGGATGGGCTGGTTTGCGGTTAACATTCTTAATATTGTTCCTGTAACCCGCAAAGGCGGAGAGGCAAACCCGCTGGCGCGGTGCGAGCAAGCGTTGCGTGATAATAAAATCCTGATTTTGTTTCCCGAAGGAACGCGCGGCGAACCGGGAATATTATCGCCGCTGAAATCAGGAATCTGGCATTTGAGCCAGCGCGTGCCGGAGGCGAGCGTAGTCCCCGTCTGGCTATGCGGCACAGAGCGAATCATGGCGAAGGGGAACCGCATCCCGCTCCCGCTCTTTATTGATGTCACGATTGGCGATGCGTTGCATTCACACCCCGAAAAAAAGCAATTTATGGACGATCTCAGGTACAGACTGCTTGAGCTTCAGCAACAGACGTCAGGGAATCTTACTCATGCCTCACCTTCGCACGCCGAATAAACGGTGTTTTTTGACGAGTGACAACACTGAACTCTTCTATCGTCACTGGCCTGCAATGTCGGTAAGCACAACGCCGAAAGTCATTGTTTTATTTCATCGCGGCCATGAACATTCGGGGCGCCTGCAACATATTGTCGATGAGCTGGCGATGCCAGAGATGATATTTTACGCATGGGATGCCAGAGGACATGGATATTCTCCTGGCCAACGCGGTTATAGCCCGTCGCTCGCCCGCTCGGTACAAGATATGGACGAGTTTATTCGTTTTGTCGCCGCTGATAGCCAGACTCCGTTGGAAAATATCGTTGTAGTGGCGCAGAGCGTCGGCGCGGTGTTAGCGGCAACCTGGGCGCATGATTACGCGCCAAACATTCGTGGTCTGATACTGGCTTCTCCGGCATTTAAAGTGAAACTGTATGTACCGTTTGCACGGGCAGGGTTAGCCTTGTGGCATCGTTTGCGGGGTCTGTTCTACGTTAATTCCTATGTAAAAGGTAAATATCTGACGCATGATCCTGAACGCGTGACAAGTTTTAATCATGATCCACAGATTACCCGCGCTATTGCGGTGAATATCCTCCTTGATTTGTATAAAACATCGGTACGTATTATCGCCGATGCCAGTGCGATTACTTTACCCACACTGCTACTGGTATCCGGTAAGGATTATGTCGTTCACCGCCAGCCGCAGGTGGATTTTTATCAGGGGCTACGTAGTCGACTGAAAGAGCTTCATGTTTTTGCAGGTTTTTTTCACGATACGCTTGGCGAAAAAAACAGACATCTGGCATTTGAGAAAATGCGTTGTTTTATTGAGACGCTGTATAACTTGCCGCCGCAGCGTTTTGACTACCAGCATGAAGACCGCTGGAGTCCGGGCGCGGATACCTGGCGTGTACTCAGTGGAGGGGCTGCTCCCTGTTCATGGGATGATATCGCTTATCGTAGTTTGCGTTATGTAATGAAAAGATGGGGCGCTCAATCGGCGGGTATACGCCTGGGGTTTGAGACGGGATTTGATTCCGGTAGTACGCTGGATTATGTCTACCGTAATCAGCCGCAGGGAGGCAATATAGTGGGACGTTTAATCGATAAAAATTATCTTAATAGTGTCGGCTGGAAAGGTATTCGTCAGCGTAAGATTCATTTGCAAAACCTTATCCGTCAGGCGGTTCAAAAGCTGACAGAGCAGGGAAAACCGGTCCGGGTAGTAGATATTGCCGCAGGACACGGGCGTTACATCCTTGATGCGCTGGAAGATGAGGCGGCGGTTAGCGATATATTATTGCGTGATTTCAGCGAATTAAACGTCGCACGAGGGCAGGAGATGATTGCGAGCCGAGGAATGTCCAGCAGAGTGCGTTTTGAACGCGGTGACGCCTTCAATAATGACGAACTGGCGGCGCTGAAACCACGTCCGACATTAGGTATTGTCTCTGGTCTTTATGAACTTTTTCCGGATAACGCTTTGGTTCGACGTTCGCTTGCTGGGCTGGCTGCCGCTATCGAACCTGGGGGCATGTTGTTATATACCGGACAACCCTGGCATCCTCAGTTGAAAACTATCGCCTGGTCGCTTACGAGCCACAAAGATAATAAAGCATGGGTTATGCGTATACGCACGCAGGGTGAGATGGATGCTTTAGTGCATGAGGCGGGATTTGATAAATGCGCGCAGCTAATTGATGAATTCGGGATTTTTACCGTTTCGATGGCGGTGCGCCGTGGAAACTGAGCGTCGCAAGGTATTCATACAGGGTGCTGGTTGGCTGCTGCTACTGGCGCCGTTTTTCTTTGTCACCTACGCAAAAGTAAATCAATTTACCGCCTGGCGAGATACCCAATTCCATGATATTGGGAGCGTGGTACTTGGCTGGGAATCTGCCATTCCCTTTATTCCGTGGAGTATTGTTCCTTACTGGAGTCTGGATTTGCTCTATGGGCTGTCACTATTTATCTGCGCGACAAGCTTTGAACAATGTCGGCTGGTGCGCCGTCTGGTACTGGCGTCAGTTATAGCCTGCGTTGGATTTCTACTTTTCCCTTTACAGTTTAGTTTTACGCGTCCGCCTGTTTCCGGCGTTGCGGGGTGGTTGTTTACGCAACTTGAACAGTTCGACTTGCCATATAACCAGTCGCCGTCGCTACATATTATTCTTTGTTGGCTGCTGTGGAGGCATTTCAGCCGCCATCTTTCCGGTGGTTGGCGCAGGCTGTGCGATGGCTGGTTCCTGCTGATTGCCATTTCGGTTTTGACAACCTGGCAACATCATTTTATTGATATTATTACCGGTCTGATGGTGGGGATGTTGATCGACTGGATGGTGCCGGCACAGAGTCGTTGGCACTGGCAGGCACCCAATGCGGTTCGGTTCCGGTTGGTGCGGCGTTACGTATTCGGGATGTCCTTATGCATTATTGTGGGGGTATTGCTGGCGCCGTGGTCATTCTGGCCGTCGGTGTGTCTGTGCTGGCCAGCATTATCCTTGTTGATTGTGGGACGCGGCTATGGCGGATTCGGCGCTGCAGCGTTGTGTAAAGACAAAGAGGGGCGGTTATCGCCTTCCGTCTATTGGCTAACGCTTCCGTGGCGCTGTGTGATGTGGCTATCGATGCGTTGGTTTACGCATCGTCTGCCCCCGGTCAATCACATCGCCGCAGGCGTTTATCTTGGTAGTTATCCGCGCCACACCCCCATGCAAAACGCGGTGCTGGATGTAACCTGCGAGTTTCCTCGTGGCCTGGCAACAAGGTTGAAGACCTATTATTGCGTACCGATGTTGGATTTGGTTACGCCGGACGATGCGCAGTTACGGCAGGCGGTGGCTATGCTGGAGGCGCTGCGTGAGGAACAGGAAACGGTGTTGGTACATTGCTCGCTGGGGTTGTCTCGTAGCGCGATGGTGGTTGCGGCATGGCTATTATGCTATGGCCATGCCGCAACGGTAGAACAGGCGGTAGCATATATTCGTGCGTGTCGGTTACAGATTGTGCTAACGGATGAACATCTGGACGAACTGCGGCAATGGCAATAAAAAGTGACTCTGTAACAAATGGAGATATACTTCAGCGCGAGTTATTGTCGCAGACGTTAGCGAGTTGGCGATTTTTTCTACTTTTTACTCTCCTTCCTGGTGTATGGGTGATATTTATCTCCCCGCCAGGGGCGCTGCGCGTGGTTATCGCATTGTTGTGCGGCACGGCCTGTTTCGGCTGTTGGCGGATCTGGTTAGATAAGCGCTATTTTGTGCTGATTACGCAGGAGAATAACCAGCAAGCTGGGGAAGGGCTTTTTATTATCTGGCGGCGCGAAAGAGTGCGAACGCTAACACTAAGCGAACGTCAGCAGGGGGCGCTCAAACAATTTCGCCGCACGCTGGTTACGATAGTCGCTCTGTGGGGGATATGGCTATTCGCGCTTGCTCTTTGATTATCGCGAGACACGACCCCTACTCGCTGAGAGCCAACTTTCGGGGCAGTTTGAGCTATTAAGCGGCCACTACGCTGTCAATCGCAGCTTTTGCATCGGCCTGAGCTTTAGCCGCCACTTCCGGCCCGTAGGCGATGCCTTCGGCAAAGACAAAATTCACGTCGGTGATACCGATAAAACCAAGGAACACTTTCAGGTAAGGCGCAATCAAATCCGTCGGGGTGTCTTTATGGATACCGCCGCGACTGGAGAGAACCACCGCGCGTTTGCCGGTTACCAGACCTTCCGGGCCTTTTTCGGTATAGCGGAAAGTGACACCGGCGCGGGCAATCAGATCAAAGTAGTTTTTCAGCTGCGTCGGGATATTGAAATTGTACATCGGTGCCGCAATAACGATGACGTCGTGGGCTTTCAGTTCAGCAATGAGTTCGTCGGACAGCGCCAGAGCGTCCTGTTGACGTGGCGTTAAAGGCGCATCGCCCGGACGCATCGCGCCCACCAGCTCGCCATCCAGCACCGGAACAGGGTTGGCCGCCAGATCGCGGACAGTAATTTCATCTGCGACGTGTTTTTCGCGCCATTGTTCAATAAAATAGTCAGTCAACTGACCAGACTGAGAGTACCCTGCCAGAATACTGGATTTAAGAACTAATACCTTGCTCATGGGTGTTTCCTTTTATGTGTTTGAAGGGGCGTGCCCCGTTGCTTGTTGACACTTTATTCACAAATATGTCGCAGGGATAGCGCAATATATCGAACCCTTTGTTCGAAATTATTGAACAACGCACAAAAAGCCCCAATGTGGTACTCTATACCTATCATTTAAAACGATTTTAAACAGGCAGAATGCTGCCCAAGAGCTTTATGACTGAACAATCTACGTTGACGCTTCAGGTGTTACAGCAGCGGCTGGATGCACTGATGCTGCGCGACAAACAGCGCTTTGCGCGCCGCCTGCATGGCGTAAAGAAAGTAAAAAACCCTGATGCGCAACAGGCCATTTTCCAGACGATGGCGAAAGAAATTGAACAGGCTGCGGCGCAGGTCGCTCTCCGCGAAGCGGCGCGCCCCTCAATCACTTATCCGCAAAATTTGCCTGTTAGCCAGAAGAAACAGGACATTCTGGAAGCGGTCCGCGATCATCAGGTGGTGATCGTGGCAGGGGAAACCGGGTCCGGTAAAACCACCCAGTTGCCGAAAATTTGTATGGAACTGGGACGCGGAATTAAAGGACTTATTGGACATACTCAGCCGCGTCGCCTGGCGGCGCGCACCGTCGCTAACCGCATTGCCGAAGAGTTGCAAACGGAGCCTGGCGGCTGCATCGGCTATAAAGTTCGTTTCAGCGATCATGTCAGTAGCAACACCATGGTCAAACTGATGACGGACGGTATCCTGCTGGCGGAAATCCAGCAGGACAGGCTATTGATGCAGTATGACACCATCATTATTGATGAAGCGCATGAACGCAGCCTGAATATTGACTTCTTGCTCGGCTATCTGAAAGAGCTTCTGCCGCGTCGCCCCGATCTGAAAGTGATTATTACCTCTGCGACCATCGACCCGGAACGCTTCTCGCGCCACTTTAATAACGCGCCGATTATCGAAGTCTCTGGCCGAACGTATCCCGTAGAAGTTCGTTATCGCCCCATCGTGGAAGAGGCTGACGACACTGAACGCGATCAGCTACAGGCAATTTTCGACGCTGTTGATGAACTGGGGCGTGAAAGTCCCGGCGATATCCTGATTTTTATGAGCGGAGAGCGGGAAATCCGCGATACCGCCGACGCCTTGAACAAGCTGAACTTACGGCATACCGAAGTGTTGCCGCTGTATGCACGCTTGTCGAACAGCGAACAGAACCGCGTTTTCCAGTCGCACAGCGGACGCCGTATCGTGCTGGCGACTAACGTGGCGGAAACCTCGCTAACGGTGCCAGGTATCAAGTATGTGATCGATCCTGGCACTGCGCGCATCAGCCGCTACAGCTACCGCACTAAAGTGCAGCGCTTGCCGATTGAACCGATCTCGCAGGCTTCCGCCAACCAGCGTAAAGGGCGTTGCGGGCGCGTATCGGAAGGGATTTGCATTCGTCTGTATTCGGAAGATGACTTTTTGTCACGTCCGGAATTTACCGACCCGGAAATTCTACGTACCAACCTGGCGTCGGTTATTTTGCAGATGACCGCCCTGGGGCTGGGTGACATCGCCGCCTTCCCGTTTGTCGAAGCGCCGGATAAGCGCAATATTCAGGATGGCGTGCGTTTGTTGGAAGAGCTGGGGGCGATTACCGCCGACGAACAGCAAACGGCATATAAGCTGACGCCGCTGGGCCGACAATTATCTCAGCTGCCGGTCGACCCGCGCCTGGCGCGTATGGTTCTGGAAGCGCAAAAACATGGCTGTGTGCGCGAAGCGATGATCATTACTTCCGCACTCTCTATTCAGGATCCGCGCGAGCGCCCAGTGGATAAGCAGCAGGCTTCCGATGAGAAACACCGGCGCTTCCATGATAAGGAGTCCGATTTTCTGGCGTTTGTTAACCTGTGGAATTACCTCGGCGAGCAACAAAAGGCTCTGTCGTCGAATCAATTCCGCCGGCTGTGTCGCACCGACTATCTGAACTATTTACGCGTGCGTGAGTGGCAGGATATCTATACCCAACTGCGTCAGGTGGTAAAAGAACTGGGGATTCCGGTAAACAGCGAACCCGCAGAGTACCGGGAAATTCACGTTGCGTTGTTAACGGGGCTGTTGTCGCATATCGGGATGAAAGATGCCGATAAACAAGAGTACACCGGCGCGCGCAACGCCCGATTCTCTATTTTCCCCGGTTCCGGTTTATTCAGAAAACCGCCGAAATGGACAATGGTCGCAGAACTGGTGGAGACCAGCCGTTTGTGGGGGCGCATCGCTGCCCGCATTGAGCCAGAATGGGTGGAACCGGTAGCCCAGCACCTGATTAAACGTTCATATAGCGAACCGCACTGGGAGCGGGCGCAAGGCGTGGTGATGGCGACGGAAAAGGTTACTGTCTACGGTCTGCCGATTGTCGCCGCGCGCAAAGTGAATTACAGCCAGATTGACCCGGCGTTGTGTCGCGAGTTGTTTATCCGCCATGCGCTGGTGGAGGGGGACTGGCAAACCCGTCATGCCTTCTTCCGTGAGAATCTAAAATTGCGTGCGGAAGTCGAGGAACTTGAGCACAAATCTCGCCGCCGCGATATCCTGGTGGATGACGATACCCTGTTTGAGTTTTATGACCAGCGTATTAGCCATGACGTTATTTCCGCCCGCCACTTTGATAGTTGGTGGAAAAAAATCAGCCGCGAGACGCCGGATCTGCTCAACTTTGAAAAAAGTATGCTGATTAAAGAAGGCGCGGAAAAAATCAGCAAACTGGATTACCCGAACTTCTGGCACCAGGGCAATCTCAAGCTGCGTTTGAGCTATCAGTTTGAACCGGGCGCGGATGCTGACGGCGTGACCGTCCATATTCCGTTGCCGCTACTTAACCAGGTTGACGAGAGCGGTTTTGAATGGCAGATCCCAGGGCTGCGCCGTGAATTAGTGATTGCGCTGATTAAATCGTTGCCAAAACCGGTACGTCGCAACTTTGTTCCGGCGCCAAACTATGCTGAAGCGTTTTTAGGTCGCGTAACGCCGCTGGAGCTGCCGCTGCTGGACGCTCTGGAGCGTGAACTGCGCCGGATGACCGGCGTCACGGTCGACCGGGAAGACTGGCATTGGGATCAGGTGCCCGAGCATCTGAAAATCACGTTTCGCGTCGTGAATGACAAAAACAAGAAACTGCAGGAAGGGCGCTCGCTCGCCGGGCTTAAAAATGCGCTGAAAGGCAAAGTGCAGGAGACGCTATCGGCGGTGGCGGATGACGGCATCGAGCAGAGCGGGCTGCATATCTGGAGTTTCGGCGCGCTGCCGGAAAGCTACGAACAGAAACGCGGTAATTATAAAGTGAAGGCGTGGCCAGCGTTAGTGGATGAGCGTGACAGCGTCGCTATCAAATTGTTTGATAATCCGCTGGAACAACAACAGGCGATGTGGTGCGGTTTACGCCGTCTGCTGTTGCTCAATATTCCTTCACCGATTAAGTATCTGCATGAGAAATTGCCGAATAAAGCCAAGCTAGGTCTGTACTTTAACCCGTACGGCAAAGTACTGGAGTTGATTGATGACTGTATCGCCTGCGGGGTAGATAAGCTGATAGATGCCAACGGCGGACCGGTGTGGAGCGAAGCAGGTTTCACCGCGCTGCACGAAAAGGTACGCGCCGAGCTGAATGATACTGTGGCGGATATCGCGAAGCAGGTAGAGCGGATCCTGACGACCGTATTCAATATCAATAAGCGTCTGAAAGGGCGGGTGGATATGAGCATGGCGTTGGGGCTTTCCGATATCAAGGCGCAGATGAGCGGTCTGGTATACCGTGGTTTTGTGACTGGCAACGGCTTTAAACGTCTCGGCGATACGTTGCGTTATCTGCAGGCAATTGAAAAGCGGCTGGAGAAACTGGCTGTCGATCCGCACCGCGATCGGGCGCAAATGCTGAAAGTCGAAAGCGTCCAGCAGGTGTGGCAACAATGGATAAATAAACTGCCTCCAGCGCGTCGCGAAGATGATGATGTTAAAGAGATCCGTTGGATGATTGAAGAACTGCGTGTCAGTTATTTCGCCCAACAACTCGGTACGCCTTATCCTATTTCCGATAAGCGTATTTTACAGGCCATGGATCAGATTACGGCCTAAAAAGCCAGGCGACGACGTCTTTCAAAGAGATCCGGTACAAGTTCGGAACAAAAAGGAGGAATTATGAATACAACGCCATTTCCGGCGCTCTCTGCGGAAACATTGCTGGCGGTGAATACCGTCGGGCAGTGGCTGGCGCAAAATGATTTTTCCGGCGAACAACCTTATTCGTCGGATTGCGTCGTCCTGGCGGGCAATGCGGTGATCCCCACTATCGACGCGGCCTGTCGCATCGCCAAAGCGCAAGGCGTTCCTTTACTGATTAGCGGCGGTATAGGTCATTCAACGCCGTTTTTGTACGCCGTGATTGCCTGGCATCCGCGCTACCACACTATTCGCACAACCGGACGCGCTGAAGCCGCTATCCTCGCGGATATCGCGAACCAGTTCTGGCATATTCCGGCTGAGAAAATTTGGCTGGAAGATCGGTCAACTAATTGCGGCGAAAATGCCCGTTTCTCCTGCGCACTGATCCGTCAGGCGAAAGAAAACATTAACACGGCTATCGTTGTGCAAGACCCCACCATGCAGCGGCGCACTATCGCGACGTTCCGGCGCGTGACAAACGACGACACCGATGCGCCGCGCTGGCTGAGTTTTCCTGGTTTTGTTCCGGTACTGCGCCACCTTAATGACGGTACACGTTTTGCCAATGTTGAAGAGGGCATCTGGACGGTGGAGCGTTATCTGTCTCTGATTGCCGGCGAGCTGCCACGTTTGCGTGACGATGAAACAGGGTATGGACCGCGTGGTAAAGATTTTATCATTCACGTTGATATCCCACGTGATATTGAAAACGCATGGCAGGTATTGCAGGCAGATACTACGCTGCGCAGTGCGTTAGATCAGAGAGCTTTACGCTAAAAATCGCCCGTTTGCGAGGGTGAACGGGCAAGTGCGACCACCAATTCATAAATTTGATGAATTATTTATAAAAGCTGGTTATGTTGTCGCTTTACGGTTTTCATTCAGGACGCGCTATGGGCAATAAGTATTCCAGCCTGCAAATTGGTATTCACTGGTTAGTCTTTTTTCTGGTTATTGTGGCTTACGCCGCGATGGAGCTACGCGGTTTTGCGCCGCGTAGTTATCGGCCCTGGTTTAATATGACGCACGTTTCATGTGGTATCACTATTTTGCTTTTAATGGTAGCGCGCTTGTTTATTCGGCTGAAATATCCCACGCCGCCCATTGTTCCTCGCCCAAAACCGATGATGACCGGAATGGCACATTTGGGACATCTGGTGATTTACCTGTTATTTATCGTGCTGCCTGTTATTGGTCTGGTCATGATGTATAACCGCGGCAATCCCTGGGTCGCATTTGGCATTACTATGCCCCATGCCGCTGAAGCTAACTTTGAACGCGTAGATATGCTGAAATTCTGGCACGTCACGCTGGCGAATCTGGGCTATTTTGTTATTGGACTTCATGCCATCGCTGCTTTGATGCATCACTATTTCTGGAAAGACAATACGCTGTTACGGATGATGCCGCGTAAGCGTTACTGATCTTCCTGCATGACGTTTATCGCAGGCGGGGTTAACCGCTTTAGGCAAGCAAGGCATCTATCAGAGGGGATGGCGTATTCCATACAGAAAACGCCTGCGTCTAACCAGGACCCGTGACGCAGGCGAAGGAGGACGGGTCTACATCGGAAGCGGGTATTATACTTATTTGTATGATAAATAAAATAAGCAATTGCTATCCCGTAATTCAATGTTTAATCAACGGGTTAAACCCACATGATCGCGCTGTCCGACCGGTCGGGAGTGCCTACACTTACGATGAACGTGGCGTAGTGGCGGAAAATAGCGCAACGGCGCCATGTTGCTCCAAAGTCACCTTAGCGAAATGTTCGTCCAACACGCTGCGTAACGTATCGGCTGAATCATTGGTATTACTGAATATTCCTTTCTTGTTATAAACAGCCATCAATTTCTTGCCAAAAGCATTGTGAGGAACCTCTCTGCCCAGAATCGTGGCGCCAAAAAGTGTGCCGCCGGGTTTAAGCGCCATACCGGCATTTTTAATTGCCTTCGCTTTTGTTGTCATCTCACCAGGTAAGCAGTGCAGAAGATAGTACATCGAAACGGAATCGAAGCGCCCGTGCCAGTCCGCCGGGAACGTGTCGAAAACATCGTGTTGTAGTGTGGCGCGGATTTTCGTATTACCCACTCGGCTGGCGGCTATTTTCAGGCTATCCGGATTTAAATCCATCAGCGAAATGGCATGAGTCGCAGGTGCATGTTTCAGGTAATAACCTGTACCTACGCCAATATCCAGGTGAGTCTCGCCCATGTGATGCAGGAAGAAAGGAAGTAGTCGCGTATCAGTAGGACACTTCCAGGCATATTTGTTTGAGATATTGAGTACCCACCAGTCATATAAGCTAAGCGTGAATGGGTTATAGACTTTTGCGCCTGATTGTTGTGTATGCTTCATTGTTCTCTCACTAAATAATTTCGCGCTGGAATTAAAACAACGAAGCAATCGTTAGGCAAGCATTAATCAGGTGAGTGAGTAATTTAATGCGACGAATAAAGGCGACATTATGAATTAAGCGGCTATCTTAAAGAGGATAGAGGATAATAATAGCTGATAAATGAATTGGGCAGTCATATTATTATAAACTGATAATTAATAATCGTTAATATACCCATATTAAGCCCTATGATAATAGCAATGCAATTAAATGTAGGAGGAACAATATTTATTCATGCACATAAAGCGATTATTGCACTTTAGTTGATATTTTAAATGTTACGCTGAGATAGCCATCTTGATTTAATATCACCTACCCGGAGGCGATATGATTGAGGTTTTTGAAGCGTTTGGCTGGACCTTACTTTTAGGCGGTCTGGCAGTAACAGTACTGTTTATCACTGCACTGGATAAAAAACGGTAATCATTGCATTTGACGCGCCTGTTGAGTCGGTATTACAAATAATTGTACCTGAAATCTACCACTTCTGAAGTTTGCGATATTTTGCCATTCTGACGGCAAGGGGTAATCCTGACTAAAGTTACCGCCGCTTATCAACCAGACACGATGGTGACTTTTTGAAAGCGTTGTCAGAGTATCAATATATGTCTGATCGGCTTGCGCATAAAACAGTGATCCAAAGCCATAGGCATTCGGTCTGCCTGATGTTCCGTGTGCGTTAGGCGGTGTATAAAGAAACGTATGATAATCTCGCTTATTATAATACACATAACTTAAATAATCGAACATTTTACTGACTACCACGGCATCATTAGGCTGGTGGCGGGTATTAATATAGTTTACCAGTGGTTTAAACTCGTCTTTGTGCTCAGGGTTATTATGATATAAACCATAGCCGAATAATAAGGTGAATAAGATAAACCAGAAGCCACAAACCGCTTTTTTTGCGCGGGTAAGTAATACCGCGAGCAGGGGAGGAATGCTCAGAGATGAGAAGAAGAAATAACGATCGATAAATAACGGCATCCACCAGGAAATGATGAAAACCAGCATTACAGGGATGACCAGATTACAAAATAATATCAGCTGGTATCTTTCATATTCTCCGTTGCATAAAGATATTCGCCCCACAGTACCGATAAAACTTCCTACAGCCAGCCACAGAATGATCGACGGAAAACCCTGTCCGTTGTTTCCGGTAAAAAAATGCCAGTACATCGCAGGCAGGTCACGCCATGTTACGGGGGGAATCCAACCGATATCATTACCGGCTCTCAACTGCGCCAGATGAGTCAGTAAATTAAACAATACGGGCAACCAGGGGAGATAAGCGACAGCAATCGCCAGGTTGGCAAACCACCAGCCAGGAAGTTTAAGGTAGCAGGCCGTTTTATGGCTTTGGCAGGATAATATTGTTACTGCGATCCAGTGGGCAATAAGTGCAAACAGGGTGAAATAATGGGTGTAAAAGCTGAACGTCATAAGTAAAGCATACGCGATAAGATAGCGATTATGGGTGGGTGTTTTTATCCACATCATCAATGCTAACGCAGCAGCGAGCGTTAGCATTCCCATTAACGCGTACATGCGCGTTTCTTGACTGTAAAGGACTGCCATCGGCATCAGGGCGGCGAACCATCCCGCCAATAAGGCTGTACGCTCATTTGCCAGCCATCGCGTAAGCGCGATAACCAGCACAACTGTCAGGATCCCAAAGAGTAGACTGAGAGAGCGTACCGCTGCAATGCTATCACCCCATAATATCATCCAGTCATGCAGTAACAGATAATAAAGCGGAGGATGCACGTCAAAAGCGGCATGGAAGAGCAGATTGTCTACGCTATGGCGACTAATCAGCACGCTGGACGCTTCGTCACACCAAAGGTAGCGGTCAGTTAAAAATAGCAGCCGTATAAGGGCGGAGAACATGACAATGAGACAAACATGATATTTATACTTTATTTTTCTTAACCCATCGCCGGGCTGCCATATTGATAGTTGTGGTAGCGCCATAATATTCTCAATGGAGTAAGATTTAGACCAGAATGGACACCTAACGCAATAATGAGGGTTAAAACCTTAACCAACACTAAATAAAAATAACTTTGATAATGTCAGCGGTGAATTAATCAGAATAGTTCAGTGCAACTCAGTAATCCTGACCGTAATGGCGAAGCAGTCTATGCTCTAAAAACCGGGTCAAACCGACAATAAAGGTAACGCCAATAAGATACACTATGGCGGCAAAAAGGTAAGCATGGAAGAATTTAAAGCTGGTTGCCGCAACCTCCTGAATTCGCGCGAAAAACTCTGTATATTGGATAAGAAAAACGATGGTACTGTCTTTAAGGTTATTAATCACCTGATTCGTTAAGGCTGGAATGGAAGACAGCAATACCTGAGGCAGTATAATCCACAAAAAGACCTGCCGTTTGTTCAACCCCTGAACGACTGCTGCCTCAGTTTCATATTTATTCAATGCGTTATAGGCCGTTGTCATGTACGCGGCATTATATGCGCCGACATTTAAGGTAAACCCTGTAACCGCCACGGTAAAAGAGGAAAGGTGAATGCCAGATTGAGGTAAACCATAATAGATAACAAACAGAATAAGAATGAGTGGCGTACCGATAAAGAAATCCATGTACAGTCGAGTTATGGCTTTTACCTCGGGGCGATGGCTCAGGCTCAGAAAGAAAATAATAATTCCCCACAAAAAACCGGTGATGGAAACAATCAGCGCAAGTTTACAGGTTTCTTTAATACCATCCACAACAAGTGGCAGTTGTTCAGCCAGGTCATTAAAGAAAAGAGACCAGCCAGCGATCATCGTTGTGCCTCGCTAAAAAAACAGTGGATATCTGGATCCGTTTCTCGTAAGGCAAGATCGGTAAAAGCGCCTTCTGCACGAATCTTGCCATGATTAAGAAACGTTACGTTATCGCTTAGTAATCTGGCGAGGCGAATATCATGAGTGACGCATAATATAGTGACGCCATTGTCGTGAAGTTGCTTGATCAACATTCCGACTTCGCGAGTCATGAGCGGATCAAGCGCAGACGTCGGCTCATCAAAAATAATGAGTTCTGGGTCGGTGACCATTGTTCGGGCCAGGGCGACGCGCTGCTGCTGGCCGCCCGATAATTGCGAAGGGTACTTCGCGCTATGCGAGACCATATCAAGTTTTTGTAGCTCATGTAAGGCTTTCTCCCGAGCTAGTTGTCCCGGCATGCCAAACACTTTACATAGGGCAAGGGTAATGTTATCCATGACGTTAAGATGGCGATACAAAGCGTAATTCTGGAAGACACAACCGACTTTTTTTCTGAACTCAAGAGTAGTAAATTCTTTATCGTAAATATTTTTCCCGTGAAAATAAATATCGCCATAATCAGGCTCTTCTAATCGAAGCAGACAGCGTAAAAGCGTCGTTTTTCCACAACCCGATGGCCCCATGACTACTTTCATGTCTCCCGATTGAATTTTCAGACTAACCGTATCAAGAACCTTTTTTCCTGAATATTCCTTACTTATCTCTTTTAGTTCCAGTAAAGCCATGAGTATCACCTCTATTTTTATGCTTCAACTGATGCGATATTTTTTCTCAAACACTCCGGCCAGAAGCGTAAAAACTTTATAAATAATGAAATATAATACTCCGGCAAGCGTATAGATCTGTAACCCGTTTAGCGTGATGGCTGTCAGTGACATTGCCTGCTTCGCTATTTCAGCGATACCTACAGTATAAGCAAAGGGCGTCGCTTTTAATACAGAAGAAAACTCATTGATAATACCGGGCACAGAAAATCGCAACATCTGTGGCAGTTCAATATTTATTATAACCTGTAATTGACGCATTCCTGCTACTTTCGCTACCGTAATTTCGAATGGCTCAACTAATTTAAGCGCCCCTCTGAACACCTCGGCAAGATAACTCCCGCTGATTAAGCCGACGCTGAGGTTCATGGCCACCAGTGGTGAAACATATATGCCAATCGATGGCAATCCAAAATAAACAAGAAAAACAGCAATAAGTATTGGAATTCCCCGAAGAATAAAGACCAGTACGTCGAGCATCTTCTGTAGTGGAAGGGGGGATAGTCGCCGTAATACGGCGACTGTAAGCCCGGTAAAAAACGCTGAGAGAAAACAGGTAAAGGTTACAAGCAGCGTATTACCAATCCCTTCCAATAGGAAATAAAAGATAGCCAGCATATTACCTGATGACATAGCTTACTATTTCATCCAGCTATCGACGATGCCAGATATTTTTTGTGGTCCTTGCTCTTTAAGCCATAAGTTAAAATCATCGCGCACGGGGGAGCCTTTCTTAAAGGCAATGCCAAGTTGATCAACATTCTTGAAAACATAACGACTTTCTATCGGCATCTTTTTCTTATTTTTGAAGGTAAAATAAACCGGCTCTTCTATAAAAGCCAGATCAAGATTACCATTTTTTAGATCAGCCATCGTCTCATTATATGTTGGATACAATTTTACTTTACTTAACGAGTAGTATCCTTTGGGCTCCAGATCGTTTTTGATAAGGTCGGAGTAAGCCATTCCTCGAGGGTATCCAATAGAATATTGATTTAATTCATTGAGGTTATTGAGCGTTATTTTATGATTGGCCATACTGACCAGATAAAAAGAGTTGATGTAATAAGGTTCAGAAAAATCAATAACTTTCTTACGTTTATCTGTGATTGAAATTCCCGAAAATGCGACATCTGCCTGACCACTCGCCACTGCGCCAAGCATTCCATCCCAGGCATATTCGGTGATGTTTAGCTTACAATGCCGTGACTGACAGTAAGACGAAAAAAGCTCCAGATCTATCCCCTGCAATTTGCCATCAGCACTTTTAAATAACATAGGGGGAGAGGCCGGTGATACTGCGACATTGAGTGTTTTCCCTTCAACGATGCTATCAGCAAAAGCTGAAGACGACATTATTCCCAACACTATCATCGATAAGCCAAATTTTTTGCATAACATGCTATCTATCTCCTGTGGTAAGGTAATGCGTATTATACCCTTCATACTTCAAGTCGCTTATGTGTTGGCTACGGATTACTCGGCCCATCCATGGGCCTCGCCCTGACGGGCCGTCGCACGCGACGTTCAAATCTGCTCCCGGCAGATTTGTCACTCACCCCAGTCACATAGTTATCTATGCTCCTGGGGACTCACTCCCTTGCCGCCTTTAAGTAACTCGAATTATTTTGGGTATATAAATTAAGCATTAGGACGTGAACCTGACATTTGCAGGCGTAAAGTACTTAACGTTATGTATTCCATCGCTGTTAACTAATTTAATCAGGAGGTTTGACAGGAATCATCAAAGGGAATGGATTTAATATACCATGAGATATCAACTGGATATGAGTACAGAGACTCCATGAAAGGTGCAAATGTAAAGATACCATAGACATTAGTATACTGGACATAGTTTATGCTCCATTTACGCATACATATTTACATGATAAGCAGATAAATGCTTCAGTGACGGTGCCTTTAATGTCTCTAAGTATCATCTTGCCACTCTATCCAGGGCCAATATAAAGACTTATCTTTGCTTGTCAAATACATTTTCTGAGCTAAGTTGATTTGCGTGCTATCTATATTTGCAAGCATATAAATTATTTGTCTTATGAACAAGCGACAACAAATCAGGAGTTCTGACGATGTTGTTATGTTTATCAAAACGTTAACTTGTTTTAATCGATAATAATCTTAATTCAGAAATATCTGAATATATGCGGTTTTCGAGATAAAATTCTCAAATTAACATCGTACATTTTATGTAATAAATATAAATACGATAAATAAATCCAAAACTGAGACTGCCAACCGGATAACAAACAGCAATAAAGAGGGTTCTTCATTAAGTTATCCTGGCAACGGTTAAGGTGGTAACATTTTCGGTGGCTTTACCCATTTTAATCGTGTTCACAACACGTTAATTACCTTATGATTACCATGGTAATTAAAAATGAATCCTTGATGACTCGTTGGCTGAGTGAAAAGAAAATTCTACATCACATAGGCGCATGTATCGCGTATAATGGGCTTCGATGCCCCTAATCATTGCTATGACATAATAATATGTATCTTAACCGCTTTTGTTATTTGCTCCTGATCTCCGCTGCGGTCGGAAGCATTTTTACATCGCATCCCGTCGCGATGTGGTTCCTGCTCGCCAATGTGCTAACGCTGGCGATCTACGGTGTAGATAAAACGGCGGCACGTAAGACCTGGCGCAGAGTGCCGGAATCCACTTTATTGGTGTTTGGGGTTGTCGGTGGGTGGCCTGGTGCGATTGTTGGTCAACAACTCTTCCGTCATAAAACGCAAAAGCAGCCATTCAAAACATACTTTATCGTCAGTGTGATAGTAAGTATTTTAGCTACGGTGGCGATTTATCGACTCTATCCATTTTTGTCTTACTGAACATAGAGCATGTATCACTCATTGACCAATCGGCAGCAAAGACAGCCTCATATTTTCATGCCACTGGCACTATGATATTGAACGATGTTTTACTCACGGCGTACCGCAGCCGATGGAACATTATTCAGTGGAATAATGATTAGCTATAAAACTTTCTAACATTGTGGCAAAACAATGATGGACTTCCTGGGTTGGATGGACAAGGTCGTTGAAGACGTATTGTGGACGTATATCTAGCTGAGGGTCTTTAGCCCCTGGAATATGTACATAGCCGTGGTGAGTATAAGGGTTTTCCGTATCATAACCAATATTACTGGCCACATCCATTATCACCTTAAATGCATTGGCAGTCTCGTAATAGCATATTTTGTGCTGGGGGTATTTTTCTTTTAATTCTTCAACATTAGTTTTTAACAGGGCATTGTGAGCGATGCTTTCATCCTTAAGTTTTCTTTTTTCATCAGAATGTTTGCCATAGGGTGTTAAAGACAAATTGGGAATTCCCAAGACCAATACATTATTAACTCCACCGAAAATTATTTTTTCAATATCATCAATTTGTTGCTCAACGACCATCATTACATTGTCTTTGTGTAGTGTCATATAGTCATTAGCCCCCAATAAAAATATCGCCAGGTCCTGGTGAGAAGGGGTGTAAGATGCGATTTGTCTGTCCGTATTTGATACAAAGTCACCGAGGCAATTAAAGCAGGAATAGCTTGCCGATGTACTTCCCCCTTCAGCAAAATTAAGCATCTCTTTACCTAAGAAGTGTGGGGACGATAAAAACTCAGTCCAGGTAAATCCATTAGTAAACCTTCCGCCAAAGTATTGACCATAGGAGGGTAAGATATGATGTGTTTTTTCAAACATACGCCCCATGGAGTCAGATAAACTGTCGCCAAAAAATACCAGTCTGGTAATATCACCCAAAGAAATATTTTTTGGCTTGGGATGTAACTTATTGATTTCTTTGGCAAGGCCAAAAGCTTCCGGATGACATTCAACCTCAATAGATAAAATATCTTCACCATTATCACCTTTAATAATCAACTTGTCGGCGTGTTCCTGTGATTCTATAATAAACTGTTCTTTACATCCCTGAGACGCTAAGGCTCGAAGTTTGATGTAGGCTCCACGAACCTGTACCAGTGTTAGATTCAGTTCTTGATAGTGATAAAGTTTAAAGATACATTCGAGCGCCTCTGCATGGTGGGTGGTGAAAAAATATGCTTTGATTTTCTCCCATAAACTTAATTCTGGAGGGCGTGCGCTTTCTTTTATCACATTAAATCTTTCAGAACTGATAGATGATGTGAAATAACCCTGTCCAACACTCAATGGCATAGTGCTCTCCTTACTATATTAAACGCACTTTAGCAAAGCATTAATTAGCAAATATTAGCAAGAAAAAGTAATCAGGTAAATAGTGTATATGGAATGGCGTTTCTTTAACAGTTTGTCGCCGTCAATAAAATATATACAGTGTTTATTATTTTTCAGGGAAGTAAATATATCATCAACAACGTGAAGTTAATGTCGGATACACATTATCTGACTGCTATCATTATTGAGTATGGCCTAGCTAAGGCAAAGATCTTAAAAAGCAGTCACTCCTGATTTTAGTGTGCTGGCGTGAGTATTAGCTGGCTTGATACTCAGGAAAAGCAGATAAACTTATCATCCGACTATTATTGCTAAAGTGCAAGTGTTTTATGTAACTTTTTGATTTCTATTTTCATATTAAATATTTTTTAAGTGAGTTAACTATAATGAGTGATGATTCAATTATTAAAAACTCTTCAATGCTTTTGGCCTATTTAGGTGGTTTGGGATGGGGAAGCGCCTATTTTTATGGCTGGGGCGTCTCCGCGTACTATGGTTTCCCGTGGTGGTATGTAGGCGTCGGCCCAGACAACATTGCCCGAAGTCTATTCCATGCGATTAGCCTGATGGCTATATTCATAATAGCGTGGGGAGTGGGTATTCTATTATTTTTTTTAGTAAAGCAAAAAGCACGTATCCACGATCTTAGCTTCTTACGTCTTTTTTTGGCAGCGGTTTTGTTCTTTATTCCAATTGTTATCGAGTTTTCTCTCTTAACAGAATCGTTTTTGTGGGAGCTTTTTTTTATCATTTTACTGGTGGCTTTATGCTTATCGGTGGGGATGCGTTTTTATAGTAAATTAATGCCAGTGATTTGCTTTACGCAACTCAGTTGGGTGCGAAGACATTGTTTCACTATAGTTATGCTTGGTTTTATTATATATTTTTTTATATTTTCTTTTTTTGTTGGGATCTATAAACCACAATTAAAGAAAGAATACGAAATGATATTGTATGATGGAGGCTGGTACTACGTCCTGGCCAGGTATCATGATAGTTTTATTTTGTCGAAATCCTTTACTAAAAATAATAACAGATTTATTATTTTTAGACCAAAAGATGGACACTCTTATGAAATTACTCTGGTAAAAGTCAGACTTTAATCAAATACGGGTTGGCGAGGGTGTGAATTGACTCCCGCGCTTCCATAGCAGAGATGGGGGAAAGAGAACTGAGCGCCCATATCTGTAGGTTGTGGAATAGCGATGCCAGGAAGGGCATGACATTACCATCTGAGTGACAGGTTAGCAGATGTTTCAGGCCAAACCCAGGTTGAATTGGACCGCTCAGAAGCCGATTACCTGGATAACAAATCCTGGCCGCAAGTTTATGCTGTGGGCGAAATATACGACCGCTATTATCCAGATTAGCTGTTAACTTATTTATTTTCCCATAGTAACCTATAACAGGGCTCCCTGAGGCATTGGCTGGCATCTGTGCATTGGAAAAACAGCTTCCATTTGCACTATAGCAACTTATAAAGTTTATTATCTCGTGAGAGTTGCTAATATGGCGGATTGATTTGAAAAGTGATGATGACTGACTTGCCCCGGAACCGTACCGATTTTCATGTTGAACAACAAAAGGAGCATCATGTTTACAAATCGAAACAGGAATGGATTATTACCTGAGATTGATTTCAAATTAACAATAATGATGACACTTTCGGGTATTAAAAATCTTTCAAATAACGCTCATTTGATTTTTTGTTCACTATTGACTAAGAGTTGAGATATTTTCGCTACCCGTCGGCGGTGTATCGCAGTTGTGATGTTATGTTCTTACAAGACTGACATCTGCATATCGTAACCTTTATTCATTACCACCTGGTGAGTAAATAAAAACTATTGAGTAAATATTTACTTCTGGGTAATGAGGCTGGATTCACCCGGCATTACCTCTGTGCCCCAGCCGGGCAGAACATTACAGCATATAAAGGAAGCTTTGGCGTTTATTGTATGTGGCCTGAAAAAGTTCCCCATGAGCTGAATATGAGCTAATTCTTAATGATCTATGCCGGAAAGCTATAATCAATTGATTTTTATAATGAGCTTAATTTTACAATTATGTAAAAATCCTGATACTATACCCCCCTATAATATATGGAGGTCGAATGCCGCATTCACCTGAAGATAAAAAACGTATCCTTACCCGTGTTCGTCGCATACGCGGGCAGGTCGAAGCGCTGGAGCGGGCGCTTGAGTCTGGCGAACCTTGTCTGGCGATTCTGCAACAAATTGCCGCCGTGCGCGGCGCGTCTAATGGCCTGATGAGTGAAATGGTTGAAATCCATCTGAAAGATGAGCTGGTCAGCGGGGAAACTACGCCAGATCAGCGCGCGGTTCGGATGGCGGAAATCGGCCATCTTCTTCGCGCTTATCTAAAATAACAATTTCCCTCACCGTAACAGGAAGAGATATATGAAATCACGTGCAGCAGTTGCTTTTGGTCCCGGTCAGCCGCTAAAAATTGTCGAGATTGACGTTGCGCCGCCGAAAAAAGGCGAAGTTCTGGTCAAAATCACCCATACCGGCGTTTGCCATACCGATGCATTTACCCTTTCCGGCGATGATCCGGAAGGCGTATTCCCGGCAATCCTGGGTCACGAAGGCGGCGGCGTGGTGGTCGAGGTCGGCGAGGGGGTCACCAGCCTGAAACCCGGCGACCATGTTATTCCACTGTATACGGCGGAATGCGGCGAGTGTAAGTTCTGTAAGTCAGGTAAAACTAACCTTTGTCAGGCCGTACGCGCCACTCAGGGAAAAGGGCTGATGCCGGATGGCACTACCCGCTTTTCTTATAACGGCGAACCCGTTTATCACTATATGGGAACCAGCACATTCAGCGAATATACCGTTTGCGCGGAAATTTCTCTGGCGAAAGTGAACCCGCAGGCGCCGCTGGATAAAGTGTGTCTGTTGGGCTGCGGCGTGACGACTGGTATTGGTGCCGTCCATAACACCGCTAAAGTGAAAGCGGGCGACACCGTTGCCGTTTTTGGTTTAGGCGGTATTGGGCTGGCGGTTATTCAGGGCGCGGTTCAGGCTAAAGCTGGGCGTATTTTAGCTGTCGACACGAATCCGGAAAAATTTACGCTGGCGGGCGAAATGGGGGCGACGGACTTTATTAATCCGAATGATTACGACAAACCGATCCAGGACGTTATTGTTGAGCTTACAGATGGCGGCGTAGATTTCAGTTTTGAATGTATCGGCAACGTTAACGTGATGCGAGCAGCGCTGGAATGTTGTCATAAAGGCTGGGGCGAAAGCATTATTATTGGCGTTGCGGGGGCAGGGCAGGAAATCAAAACCCGTCCCTTCCAGTTAGTGACTGGTCGCGTCTGGCGTGGCTCCGCCTTTGGCGGCGTGAAAGGGCGCACGCAGCTGCCAGGGATGGTAGAAGATGCGATGACTGGTAAAATCCGTTTAGATCCTTTTATTACTCACCGCCTGCCGCTGGAGCAGATTAACGATGCCTTTGAACTGATGCATCAGGGTAAATCCATCCGTACTGTTATTCACTTTGGCGATAACTGATTCATCCGCCAGCGGATTTTCCGCTGGCGCTTTTCTGAATTTTCTGGAATGAATGTTGTGAAAATGTGACGAAGGCGATGCTTTTCGCGGTAAGCAAACGTCACGAAGTGCCGATGACTATCTAACGGGCGTGTTTTACGCATAAAACCTACAAGAGAGTCGACGGTCATGGGCAACACATTCTCGATGCAAGCCTCGCATAAACTGGGCTTCCTGCATCATATTCGACTGGTTCCGCTGTTTTCCTCCATTCTCGGTGGCATCCTTCTTCTTTTTGCTTTGAGCTCCGGGCTGGCAGGCTATTTTCTGTTACAGGCCGATCGCGATCAGCGTGATGTCACGGACGAGATTCAGGTACGGATGGGCTTATCCAACAGCGCTAACCACTTACGTACCGCACGTATCAATATGATCCACGCTGGCGCGGCGAGCCGGATTGCCGAAATGGATGAAATGAAAGCCAATATTGCCGCTGCGGAAACGCGGATCAAGCAGTCTCAGGACGGCTTTAACGCTTATATGTCCAGAGCGGTGAAAACACCCGCCGATGAAGCATTGGATAACGAGTTAAACGCCCGCTACACCGCCTATATCAACGGCCTGCAACCGATGCTGAAATTTGCCAAAAATGGCATGTTCGAAGCGATCATTAATCATGAAAACGAGCAGGCAAAACAACTGGATGCCGCATATAACCATGTCCTGTTGAAAGCGATTGAACTGCGCACCGAGCGGGCGAGACTACTTAGCGGGCAGGCTTACCAACGTACCCGGCTCGGTATGATGTTTATGATTGGCGCATTTACGTTGGCGCTGGTATTGACGTTAATGACCTTTATGGTGCTGCGTCGCACGGTGATACGACCCTTGCAGCAGGCGGCGTCACGTATCGAACGCATTGCGGCGGGCGATCTGACCATGGCTGACGAGCCCACAGGACGCAGTGAAGTTGGTCGCCTGAGTCATCATCTTCAGCAGATGCAGCATGCGTTGCAACAAACGGTAGGGACGGTGCGTCAGGGGGCGGAGGAAATTTATCGAGGCACCAGCGAAATTACCGCTGGTAATACGGATTTATCTTCTCGTACTGAACAGCAGGCTGCCGCCATTGAACAGACCGCGGCCAGTATGGAACAGTTGACGGCAACCGTTAAGCAGAATGCGGATAATGCGCATCACGCCAGCAAACTGGCGGAAGATGCTTCCGGTAAAGCCAGTCGCGGAGGCCAGATGGTTTCCGGGGTCGTACAAACGATGGGGAATATTTCCACCAGCTCGAAAAAAATCTCGGAAATTACCGCCGTCATTAACAGTATCGCTTTCCAGACCAACATCCTGGCGCTGAACGCGGCGGTCGAGGCGGCACGCGCCGGGGAACAAGGACGCGGTTTTGCGGTGGTCGCCAGTGAGGTTCGTACCCTCGCCAGTCGCAGCGCGCAGGCGGCAAAAGAGATTGAAGGCTTGATCGGCGCATCGGTCAGCCTGATTGAACAAGGCTCCGAAGAGGTTATCGCTGCGGGGAGCACCATGAATGAGATAGTGGATGCCGTCAAACGCGTCACCGATATTATGCTCGATATCGCGGCAGCCTCTGATGAGCAAAGTCGCGGTATTGTTCAGGTCAGTCAGGCGATTTCTGAGATGGACAGGGTTACGCAACAAAACGCGTCGCTGGTCGAAGAGGCGTCCGCGGCGGCCGCTTCGCTTGAAGAACAGGCCGCCCGCTTGACGCAAGCTGTTGATGCGTTTCGTTTACAGGATACTGGCGCGACGATGCGATCATCCTTCCTTTAGTAAGCGTCGCGCCAGCGGGCTATTTTAGCCGCGGGCGCGTTTATTCTCCGACAGCCGCTATCACAGCGGCATCGATTTACGGATCGCCGCAATCAGCATTTGCGCCCCGGTTGAGAGCGGGATATCAACTCGCGTAAGAATACCTATCGGTTCGCCCGCGCTCTGGGTCGGCACGGGTAATGAGACCAGCGTCGCCTGGCGAAGATCTTCTTTAACCGCGCCAGAGGGGACGAACCAGACGTAATCGTAATCTACGGTCAGTTGTCGTGATAACGATGCGGATAGCGTTTCGATACATCCGGCAGGCATTTTACACCCCTGGCTTTGCAACAGGGCTTCCGCATTCTGGCGCGGTACCGTGCCTTTTGGCGAAACGACTACCGGCCATTCCATAACCCGGCTGAACGTGATCGTCTCCTGTAACAGGGGATGACCGGGGCGTACCACTAATTTAAGCGATTCTAAAAACAGCAGTTCGTAATTTAAACCGCCCATTAATTCCGGGTCTGACATGCGGCCAATACCCAGATCGATCTCGCCTGACTTCAGACCTGCAAGCAACATCGTATTGTTCATGGTCGCGACCTGTAACGAGGTCGATTTTTGCTGTTGATGGAACCGCCCAATAGCCGCCGGGAGTATACCCAGCGCAGCGGTGGGGAGCGCGCCAACACGCACCACATCGGCGCTGGCGTCCTCTTTGCGATTCAGCGCCTGCCCGGCGGTATTCAATGCATCTAATACTTTTACCGCATGAGTCAAAAATTGTTCGCCAGGAACCGTTAATTGCGCGCCCAGTCGCCCGCGTTCAAACAGACGGGTTCCGGTGAGTTGCTCCAGTTCGTTCAGCGTTTTAGAAAGCGCTGGCTGGCTCAGGTTAAGGGTTTCAGCCGCGCGCCCCAGAGTTCCCTGTTGCGCAACGGCGACAAATGTATGAAGGTGGCGCAACCGAATGCGCTGACTAAACAGACCATTTTTTTCCATAAGCGATGTTAAAAACAGAGCCGTGCGGGTGACAAGTAAAGTTGTTTGTTTTTGATAACCTGATAGCAAAATATTATTAACATTTTACCATTTCAAGTTACAACTGTTTTATTTTACTGATGATTCAACGGCCGTTAAGCGTGTTAAGCCGCGATCTGGTCGGGGATATGCCAGCTCATGTCAATCCGTTCTGCATAATGAATTCAGGCCGGATCACACTTTATAAATTCTTCTCCCCGGAATGGATGAGGTTTTCTACACTCCAGGTAACATTCACTGGAGGCATGACATTATGGCGAACACCATCACGGCAGATGAGATTCGGGAACACTTTTCGCAGGCAATGTCGGCAATGTACCAGCAGGAAGTTCCGCAGTACGGTACGTTACTGGAACTTGTGGCTGACGTGAATCTGGCGGTGCTGGAAAATAATCCCAAACTGCATGAGCAGTTGGCTAATGCCGATGAACTGGCGCGATTGAACGTGGAACGACATGGCGCCATTCGTGTTGGCACCGCAGAAGAACTTTCTACCTTGCGTCGGATATTCGCCATCATGGGGATGTACCCAGTAAGTTATTACGATCTCTCTCAGGCGGGCGTGCCTGTGCATTCCACGGCATTTCGTCCCATTGACGAGGCTTCGCTCTCGCGTAATCCCTTTCGCATGTTCACTTCGCTATTACGCCTGGAGCTCATTGAAAACGCGGCATTACGCCAGCGGGCGGCGGAAATCTTATCGCAGCGGGATATTTTTACATCACGCTGCCGACAATTGCTGGATGAGTACGACGAGCAGGGCGGTTTTAACGCTGCTCAGGCCGAAGCGTTCGTCCGTGAAACGCTGGAGACTTTTCGCTGGCATCGTCAGGCTACCGTTGATGAAGAAACGTACCGCAGCCTGCATCGTGAGCATCGTTTAATTGCCGACGTGGTCTGTTTCCCGGGATGTCACATTAACCATCTGACGCCGCGTACTCTGGATATCGACCGGGTACAGGCCATGATGCCGGAGTGCGGCATTACGCCTAAAACTCTTATCGAAGGTCCGCCTCGCCGCGAAGTGCCTATTCTGTTGCGGCAAACCAGTTTCAAAGCCCTGGAAGAGCAGGTGCTCTTCGTTGATGAAAAGCAGGGTACGCACACGGCGCGCTTCGGCGAAATTGAGCAACGTGGCGTCGCGCTGACGCCAAAAGGTCGTCGATTATATGACGAACTGTTGCACAAGGCGGGAACGGGTAAGGATAACTTCACGCATCAACTCCATTTGCAGGAGGTCTTTAACGCCTTTCCGGATAGCGAATTTCTGCTTCGCCAGCAGGGGCTTGCCTGGTTCCGCTATCGCTTAACGCCTTCCGGCGAGGCGCATCGTCAGGCGATCCATCCTGGCGACGATCCGCAGCCGCTTATTGAGCGCGGTTGGGTGATCGCGCAGCCGATTACCTATGAAGATTTTCTTCCGGTCAGCGCAGCCGGCATTTTTCAGTCGAATTTGGGAAATGAAACGCTGGCCAGAAGGCACGGTAATGCCAGCCGCGACGCCTTTGAACAGGCGCTGGGATGTGCAGTACGGGATGAATTTTCGTTATATCAGGAAGCGGAAGAACGCAGTAAACGCCGTTGCGGTCTGCTTTAAAAGCGGTAAGCTTCACAGGCTGTGAGGATACTGTAAAAGGAAGGCGTTATGTTGAATCCCTCCATCCCGCTGGTGGCGACGCGTCACGGTAAAATCGTGGGCGTCGTACAGGAAGAAATCCATATCTGGCGCGGTATACCTTATGCCGCGCCGCCAACAGGGGAGCTACGCTGGCGTGCGCCGCAGCCTGTTACGCCCTGGCAGGATGTGCGCCAGGCGGATTGTTTCTCCTGCGCCAGTTGGCAGGATATTACCTGGTGTCGTGAACTCGGCGGTGGCGATCCGGGAAATTTTTCCGAAGACTGTCTCTATCTGAACGTCTGGGCTCCCGCCGTGCGTCATGAACCGTTGCCGGTCATGGTCTGGCTACACGGCGGCGGTTACACCATTGGCGCGGGGAGTTTGCCGCCCTATGACGGTCAAGCGCTGGCGAAGCGCGGCGCGATCGTGGTGACGGTCAATTATCGGCTTGGCCATCTGGGCTTTTTCGCGCATCCGGCGCTGGAAGGCGAAGGGGCGGAGTGTATTCATAATTTCGCTTTACTCGATCAAATCGCTGCGCTGCGTTGGGTGCAGGACAATATTGCTGCGTTTGGCGGCGATACGCAGAATGTGACGTTATTTGGCGAATCCGCCGGCGCCCGCAGCGTGCTGTCGTTGATGGCTTCGCCGTTGGCGAAGGGGCTTTTTCATAAAGCGATTATTCAGAGTGGTTATACGCTGCCGGATACGCCCCGCGAGGTGGCGCTAAAAAAAGGCGTTGCGCTGGCGGAACATCTTGGCTTAGCCCATGCCACTGCCGAACAGCTACGCGCTTTACCGGCAGAGACGTTTTGGCCGCTGGACGCACCTTTTAAAATTGCGCCGACGCCGATTTCCGGCGACGTCGTACTGCCGCATCCGATGCTGGAAACCTTCTTTGCGGCGAAACAGCATCCGATACCGGTGATGATCGGCTCGAATAGCGATGAAGCCAGCGTATTGGCAGTTTTTGGCGTCGATATTGCCGGTCAAATTCAAAAAATGCGCCGTGAGCGGCGTGTTGGTCTGGGGTTAATCCGGCTGCTTTATCCTGGAGTGAAAGGCGACGAAGCGCTAGGGCGGCAGGTCTGTCGGGATATGGTATTTACCACGTTGGGTTATGTCGTCATGCAAGCGCAGCAGCGGATCGGCGAACCGTGCTGGCGTTACTGGTTTGATTATGTCGCCGAAGCGGAGCATAACACCTACGCGAATGGCGCCTGTCATGGCAATGAAATACCGTATGTATTCGATACGTTAACGCGGGCTGAGCCCACATGTCATTATGTGAATGAGAATGACCTGGCCTTTGCCTCGCAGGTGGCGGATTACTGGGTGAATTTCGCACGTCATGCCAGCCGCACGCGCGACGTGCTGCACGGTCCGGTTCGCTGGCCCGCCAGCATTCGGGGGCGAGATCGTCTGTTGCGGATTGGGCTGAACAAACTTGCCGGTTTTAAAGTGGAAAACCGCTTTATGCGTGCGCGTCTGGCGCTGTTTAAACGAGTCATGAAACATCACGTTAGTCTGGAATAAACTTTTCATAACCTGAAGAATGCTGCGTAAGGTTTACATCCGATTCGGTCGGTTCTTATCGACATAAAATATTTACGCTTTTGCACAGTTTCCAGGCGACCAACAATTGGATTATTAATGAATTTTGTCTAGAGTGAGCGGTCAGAAACGGGCACATTCTTGCTGCTGAAAAAACCAGCGCGGGACCATTCACAAGACCAGAAGGACTCATTTTCAGGTATGAATCGTAGACGATTTATTAAAGGTTCAATGGCAATGGCCGCCGTGTGCGGTTCCAGCGGTATTGCTTCCCTCTTTTCTCAGGCGGCGTTTGCCGCGGAATCCGATATTGCGGATGGTAAAATTGTCCGTTTTGATTTTGCTGGTCTGCAATCAATGGCCCAGGCGTTAGCGAAAAAGCCCTGGCGCGGCGCGCCGGGACCCTTGCCGGATACGCTCGCCAATCTGACGCCGCAGGCCTATAACAGCATTCAGTATGACGCGGCGCATTCACTCTGGAACGGTGTTGCCAACCGGCAGCTCGATATTCAGTTTTTCCACGTAGGGATGGGCTTTCGTCGTCGCGTACGCATGTTTTCCGTTGATACGACGACGCATCTTGCTCGCGAGATTCATTTTCGCCCGGAACTGTTTAAATACAACGATGCCGGCGTCGATACGACGCAACTGGAAGGGCAGAGCGATCTCGGTTTCGCCGGTTTCCGTGTCTTTAAAGCGCCGGAACTGGCGCGGCGCGATGTCGTCTCCTTCCTGGGCGCCAGTTACTTCCGGGCGGTAGATGATACTTATCAGTATGGCCTGTCGGCTCGCGGGCTGGCGATAGATACCTATACTGACGGTCAGGAAGAGTTCCCTGACTTCACCGCATTCTGGTTTGACACCGCGAAGCCGGGCGATACTACGTTTACCGTTTACGCTCTGCTGGACAGCGCCAGCGTGACGGGCGCGTATAAATTTGTGATCCACTGCGAAAAATCGCAGGTGATCATGGATGTAGAAAACCATCTCTACGCCCGTAAAGATATTAAGCAACTTGGCATTGCGCCGATGACCAGTATGTTTAGCTGTGGGAACAATGAACGTCGGGTATGCGACACCATTCATCCGCAAATTCACGATTCCGATCGGCTGGCGATGTGGCGGGGTAATGGCGAGTGGATTTGCCGCCCGCTGAATAATCCGCAGAAATTGCAGTTCAATGCATATATGGACGATAACCCGAAAGGGTTCGGCCTGCTGCAACTCGATCGCGATTTCTCGCATTATCAGGATGTGATGGGCTGGTACAACAAACGTCCGAGCCTGTGGGTGGAGCCGCGCAGTAAGTGGGGGAAAGGCGCGGTTAGCCTGATGGAGATCCCAACCACTGGCGAAACTCTGGATAATGTGGTCTGTTTCTGGCAGCCGGAAAAAGCGATCAAAGCCGGGGATACGCTGGCGTTCAATTATCGTTTGTACTGGAGCGCGCAGCCGCCGGTACAATCCCCGCTTGCGCGGGTCATGGCGACCCGTACAGGGATGGGCGGCTTTCCCGAAGGTTGGGCGCCGGGCGAACATTACCCGGATAAATGGGCGCGCCGTTTTGCTATTGATTTTGTCGGCGGCGATCTGAAAGCGGCCGCGCCAAAAGGCATTGAGCCGGTGATTACGCTCTCCAGCGGTGAGGCGAAGCAGATTGAGATCCTCTACGTTGAGCCTTTCGACGGTTATCGTATCCAGTTTGACTGGTATCCGACCTCGGATTCTACGGCACCGGTGGATATGCGTATGTTCCTGCGCTGCCAGGGGGAGGCTATCAGCGAAACCTGGCTGTATCAGTATTTCCCGCCCGCGCCGGATAAGCGCCGTTATGTCGACGATCGTATCATGCGTTAGTCAGTTTGCCTTCTGTACCGCCACAAAGGCGGTACAGGTTCCGGAAATAGCCCTGACATAAACTCACTCGTGATCCGCTGTTTTTGTGATACGGTCTTTCCATCGTTCTATTTTTGCAACAGTCCTTCCTGTTTCTCCCTCTCGATCCTGCGGACAGGGAACATTAAGATAGCTTCACCTTATTTAAGATATAAAGTGAATATAATGAAAAAGAGTTTTCTTGGTGCTGTCCTGTCTCTGGGTTTATTAAGTGCTGCTCATGCAGATGTATATAAATTTGATAATACGCATACCAATGCGGTATTTAATATCGATCATTTCCAGACCTCAACCAATCATGGCGGGTTTTATGCTATTAGCGGTGAGCTGAAATATCAGCCGGAAAAGCAAGTCGCAGAGATGCGCGTGACGATTCCCGTGACCGCCTTAAATACCGGGGTGGATGCGTTTGATAATCATATCCGCAGTAGCGATATTCTGGATGCAGAAAAATATCCAGAAATAGTATTTAAATCAACAAAATGGCATTTTGGAGATAATAAACCGGTTTCTATTGACGGTTTGTTAACAATGAAGGGAGTAACTAAGCCCGTCACCTTAACCACCACCAAGTTTGGCTGTTATATGAGTCCGATATTCAAGGCACAGGTTTGCGGCGGTGATTTTGTCACGCAAATAGATCGCACCCAGTGGGGGGTAGATTATCTGGTCGATATGGGGATGACGAAAGTTGTCGATGTAAAAATCCAGGCAGAAGCGGTTAAGCAATAAAGGGAATGATGATGCAAATTATTGTATGTTAAGGGGGGGCCTGGGGCTTGGCTATTTGAAGCTTCGCTGATTTCAGGCCGCACTGCCACGATTTTAAAGTGGGACTATGTCACTAAATAGTTGATGGATCACTTTACTCCGTTGATGGCAACTATTTCGGATTCAGATATGCTAAAGTGTTCTACTAGTTGAGCTTGTAACCAACGGTTATTTTGTCCCTGATGTCTCTGTAGATTTGATTTTCTCGATCGCAATAATGTTGCCTGACATCGCTTCATTGAGCACTTCGACTGCCGTGCTGGCATCGCGATTCTTTATGGACATGTAGACCTTGATATGGGCTTCCACACTTTCAAGGGTAATACCCAGCGCACGGTTAAGCTCTTCAAGATAGTAGTAATAGATGTCTTTAATCGAGCTCATCACGTTGTAGAACACGCTGTTGTGCGATGCCCTGACAATCGCCAGATGGAACTCGTAGTCCGCTTCCGAGTATTTTTTATAATCACCTTTGTGGATCAGCATGTTATTCAATGCTTCTTCGAGCTGGCGAATGTCATCATCGGTGGCGTGTGTGACGGCGAGCTCCACGCATTTGAACTCCACAGTCTGACGAAAAATCATCATATCGTGAAACTCTTCGCGGCTAAGGTGCATGATTGGGCGGGGATCGTTACTCAACATCTGCGGAGTGAAGTTTTCGCTCACGTAGCTGCCGCTGCCCTGACGCGTCACCACAATCCCCAGGTCACGAAAACGCTGCACTGCGCTGCGAACGCTGACCCGGCTGACGTTAAATGAGGTGGTCAGCTCCGCTTCTGAGGGCAAACGGCTACCCGGCGCCCAACTGCCGTCCAGTAGTTTGCTGCTTATCTGATCATAAATTTCATTTACAACATTCTGTTTTTGAATGGATTTTATGCTCAAGATGGGTATCCGTTAAGATGTCGCTGAAGTGACTTATTATATAACAATTCTCTTTTAAGAACAAAGCGCCCGGCCGAGCGCTTTTCACCGTTAATCGAAACGAATGAGTACCTTAGCAGAGACATTTTTGTCTGTGGCGGTAATCAGCGCGTCTTCAATTTGCTGGGGCGGGAACTCGGCGCTGATAAGCGGGCGAGGATCGACGCGCCCATCCTCCAGCCAGCGTACCGCGGTGATGAACTCACCGATAAAACGGAATGAGCCGACCCAGTTGAGTTCTTTAACCAGCATCGTTGACACTGGCCAGCTTACCGGGCTGGCACCCATCCCCACCTGAACGATGGTGCCGGCAGGGCGGGTGAAGTCGACGGTAGATGCCACGGCAATCGGCGCGCCGGAGGCCTCAAACACGACATCAAAGTAGCCTTTATGCTGCTGATAATGGGCAACCTGTTCTTCATCGCGCGGATCCATCACCGCTGTGGCCCCCATCTGGCGTGCCAGTTCCAGACAGCGTGGGCTGAGATCGGATGCCACCAGTTCAGATGCTCCGGCACTGCGCGCCGCCGCGAGGATCAGACAACCAATGGGGCCTGCGCCAATCACCAGTACGCGTTTGCCGGTCAACTGGCCCGCCTTTTTTACTGCATGAATGGCGACCGCCAGCGGTTCCGAAAAGGCCATCACGTTTGCGGGCACGCGCCTATCGTAAGGAATGCATTGCTCCGGTTTTACCACCACGTATTCAGAAAAACCGCCATTCACATGCGGATTGAACTGCGCGCTGCCCATAAAGCGCATGGAGCCGCACAGATTTTGATGGCCGGAAAGGCACATCTCGCACTGATTGCAGGGGCTGGACGGGTTCACCGCAACCGTCTGGCCCACTTTCAGATCGCTGCCTGCTGGCACTTTGCCGATCACGCCAACAAACTCATGGCCAATCACCATCGGGTGCTTGAGGACAGACATCCCCGCGCGGCCATGCTGATAGTAGTGAATATCAGAGCCACAGATGCCGCCGCAGGCGACCTTCACGACGACGTCATGTTCACTGTGCTCAATTTCACGTGATTCAAAGCGTACGTCTTTTTCCGCATGGGCCAGACAAGCGTTACAAGTTATTTTTTCCATTTTGATAATGACCTCATTATTTGTTGGCAGTTGCCGGGTTAATGGCATTCTTATCTACAGTGGCGGTATTCTTTTTTTCAGGCAGGATCACTTCAATTTTGCCCACCAGGAATATGTAGGCTAATAAGCCCAGTCCGGCGACGCCTGCGATATACCACATGGCATACTGGAAGTTTTGCGTGCGCTGGAGAATAACCCCAATAACAATTGGGCTAACGATCCCCGAAAGGTTGCCGCAAATATTTAAAAAGCCACCCATAGTGCCGAGAAAATTACGGGGAATCACATCGCTCCAGACCACCCAGCCCAGGTTTGAAAAGGCGTTGGCAAAGAACGCAACAGACAGAATGACAATCGCAATAACCGGCTGGTTTTCAAAGAAATTGACCAGGCCAATAATCATTGTGACGCACAGGCCAGCCATAACGGGTAATTTTCGTGCCAGCGTTCGGGATTTTCCTTTTTTCAGCAGCATGTCGCTTAGCGTACCGCCACAGAGCACCCCAAGCATCGCCATAATATAGGGCAGCATGGCGCCTATCCCGGCTTTGGAAATAGAGAGATGCAGTCCTTTTTCCAGGTAAACAATAAACCAGGTCAGGAAGAAATAGAGCGTAGACGAGCAGGCAAACTGGGTGATGAACAAACCCCAAATCGTTTTTTTGCTGAGGAAGAATTTAATATTTTGCCAGCTAATTTTTGCACTCACGGAGGATTGATTCTCCGAGCCATAGCCGCCGCCTGCTTTGATATAATCCAGTTCGGCCTGGTTCACAGCAGTGCTGTGCTGTGGATCGCGGTAATACATAAGCCAGTAGATGCCAAACAGAATACCGGCGCCACCGGACAGATAAAACGACATTTCCCAACCGTAGTTAGCCACAATAAAGGCGAGGGCAGGCGTCAGCAGCGCGAGACCGATATATTGTGCACTGGAATAAATCGCGGTCGCACGGGCACGTTCATGGTCCGGGAACCAGGTGGCAATTATTTTTGTGTTAGACGGGAAGGATGGCGCTTCGGCAATACCAATTAATGCGCGGCAGGCCAGAAGCATTGCAAATGAAGCGGTTGCCGTCGCGAATAAATGGTGTGAGGCGAACCCCATCATAAAGGTAAAAATACTCCACAGAATAATCGCACCACCATAAAGAATACGTGAGCCAATACGATCAAGAACATAGCCGACAGGAATTTGACTGGCAGCGTAGGCCCAGGTAAACATGGAGAAAAGCAAACCCAGTTGTGTTGGCGTCAGACTGAAATCATTCTGGATATTCGAACCAGCAACGGCAAGATTGGCGCGATCCATATAATTAATTGCAGTCACAATAAACAGCAATGTGAGAATAAAGAGTCGTTGTCTTGAAGCCTTCATAATAATACCTGTGTTATATCGGCATGCATCGGGGTGAACACATGCCATCAATTTTAAAGGCGAGTAGGTAGAGTGCGGGCGACTTATAAAACTGCGAGCCAGCCACCATCGACGTAAATAATCTGCCCGTTGATATAATCAGATGCTCTGGATGATAAGAAGATAGCGGTGCCGATGAGCTCTTCCGGACGACCCCAACGCTGAGAAGGGGTGCTGCTTTTCACCCAGCTATCGAACTGCTTGTCTTCGATAAGCGCGGTGTTCATGTCGGTCAGAATGTAGCCAGGTCCAATGGCGTTGGTCTGGATATTAAACTGCGCCCATTCTGCAGCCATCGAGCAGGTGAGCATTTTGATGCCGCCTTTTGCTGCCGTGTACGGGGCAACAGTCGGGCGGGCCGCCTGGCTGGTGAGCGAGCCGATATTAATAATTTTGCCGCCGCTGTTGCGGGCGATCATCCGTTTTGCCGCCGAGCGGGAGACTAAAAATGCGCTGGTCAGGTTAGTGTCGATCACCTTCTGCCAGTTTTCCAGCTCCAGCTCGACCATTGGTTTGCGGTACTGAATACCGGCGTTATTGATCAGGATATCAACATGGATCCCTTCTGCATCAAGTTTGCTAAAAGCTGCCTCAATCGCCAGTTCATCGGTGACGTCAAAAGCCATGCCATGTGCGTCGTAGCCTTTTCTGGTCAGCGTATCCACTGATTCGGCCAACAGCGTGGCGCGAATATCATTCAGGATAACCCGTGCACCCGCAGCGGCAAGACCCTCTGCGTAGGCAAAGCCCAGTCCTCGTGCAGAACCCGTTACCAGCGCCGTTTTCCCAGTTAAATCAAATAAAGCGGTCATGTTGTTTCCTCACTTGTTTAATTTGTATGACGACTATCCTTTTTTAAGGTTGAATTTTCACCCTGATAAAATCAACAGTTCACCCATGAATTTGCAACAAGGATCACAAACAGCTCCACATGGCGACCGCGTAATTAATATTAATTAATTGAATTATATGTATATATTTGGTTTAAATTTAACGCAGTTTGATCGCTGTCACAGAATGACACTCGCAGCGATCTGCTGTAAAAGAAGCGTGATATAACAGCGTAAAGTTGTAGGACAACTTACGTATATATGTTGTATCATCCACAACGGTATGACATGCGGTAAATTCGCTGAGTTAAGGAGTGAAAGTGAGTAACCTGAAAATTACCAACGTGAAAACGATTCTGACGGCACCGGGCGGCATTGATTTGGCAGTCGTTAAGATAGAAACCAACGAGCCAGGGCTGTATGGGCTGGGATGCGCGACATTTACTCAGCGTATCTTCGCGGTAAAAAGCGCGATCGATGAGTACATGGTGCCTTTTCTGGTTGGCAAAGATCCGACCCGTATTGAGGACATCTGGCAGTCAGGTGTGGTGAGCGGCTACTGGCGCAATGGCCCGATCATGAACAATGCATTGTCCGGCGTGGACATGGCACTGTGGGATATCAAAGGTAAGCTAGCGGGGATGCCGGTTTATGATCTGCTGGGCGGCAAATGCCGTGATGGGATCCCGCTGTACTGCCACACCGACGGTGGCGATGAAGTTGAAGTGGAAGATAACATCCGAGCCAGAATGGAAGAGGGTTACCAGTACGTTCGCTGCCAGATGGGAATGTACGGTGGTGCGGGGACCGATGACCTTAAACTGATCGCCACGCAGCTAGCTCGTGCGAAGAACATTCAGCCGAAACGTTCACCGCGCAGCAAAACGCCCGGCATCTACTTTGACCCGGACGCCTACGCCAAAAGCGTTCCGCGTCTGTTCGACCACCTGCGTAACAAGCTCGGTTTTGGCATCGAATTTATTCATGATGTACATGAGCGCGTGACCCCGGTGACTGCCATTAATCTGGCCAAAACGCTTGAACAGTATCAACTATTTTATCTTGAGGATCCGGTGGCACCGGAAAACATCGACTGGCTGAAAATGCTGCGCCAGCAGTCTTCCACTCCGATATCCATGGGTGAGCTGTTTGTGAATGTGAATGAGTGGAAGCCGCTCATCGACAACAGGCTCATCGACTACATTCGCTGCCACGTGAGTACCATCGGCGGCATTACGCCGGCGAAGAAACTTGCTGTCTACAGCGAACTGAACGGTGTGCGCACCGCATGGCACGGGCCGGGCGACATTTCTCCAGTCGGGGTTTGCGCCAATATGCATTTGGATTTGAGTTCACCGAACTTTGGCATTCAGGAATACACGCCAATGAACGACGCGCTGCGTGATGTCTTCCCGGGCTGCCCTGAGATTGACCACGGTTATGCCTATCTGAACGATAAGCCGGGTCTGGGTATTGACATTGATGAAGCCAAAGCGGCGAAATATCCGTGCGAGGGGGGAATCCCATCCTGGACAATGGCGCGCACACCAGACGGTACGGCCTCAAGACCGTAAGCAATGAAGGCCCGGCATGCATCTGCCGGGTCTTATTCCCGACGTCCTGATGGACTCCGTTTTAGAAACAGGAATTATTGTATATTGAGGCTGCTTTTTAATCAGTGACCACTTCTCTATAAAGAGCCTGAATATTTCCCTCAACAACGCTTTCGGTAGAAAATGACGCGCTCTGTTTCCTCAAATCCTAACGCCTGGTGAACTTTCTGGGAAATTGTATTTTCCGGCGAGGTATCGGAGGCCATTTCCCGACACCCTTTATTCGTTCCCCATCGTTGCACCGCTGCAATCAATTGTTTCGCTACGCCGCGTTGACGGAATGAGGGGAGAACAAAAATACCTTCAAGGAAAACCACGGGCGAACTGTCGCAACCATTGACATAATCGTGGCGGATTGAGGCATCCGCAAAGCCAATCGCCACCCCGTCTGCCATCGCAATAAATGATGCCAGATGATCGGTTTGCAGAATTTCTTCGCCGTCCGCCAGATGGGCGTCATCCGGGTGACCTGGCCAGAGCTGTTTTCGCAATCCGCGCCAGTGATCCAGATGGGTTTTGTTCATTTGCCTGATGTCCATTAACGCGCTCCTGATGAGGGATCTGACATGATGAGACGGCACCCCGCTTGCTGATAACGTCGGGCGATAGCAGATGGGAGCGCACTGTCGCTAAGAATGGTAGTAATACAGGACAGCGTCGCCACCGCATGGGGTTCTACAGTATCAAACTTTGAGTGATCGGCCATCAATATGACCTCGCGTGAGCGCTGAATGATGCGCGTTTTAACGCCCACTTCAAACATGGTAGCGTTGGTGATGCCCGTTTCAATCGACAGCGCATCGCAGGAGATAAAGGCGCGTTCAACGGCAAAGGCGTTAATCATCTCCAGCGCCAGACTCTCGCCCACCGAAAAGTAACCGGGGCGAATCAGTCCGCCAATAATGTAGCTCTCTACGTGTGGGAAGCCACCCAGTTCATTAGCGATTTTGATGTCATTGCAAATGACTTTTACTTTGGCGTCGACCAGACATTTTGCCAGTTCCAGACAGGTGGAGCCGGAGTCGAGAAAAAAACAGTCGCCATCCTTGATGAACGTGCGGGCGAGGGCGGCGATTTCGCGTTTCGCCTCGCTTTGTAACGTTCGCTTAACGTCGAAAACATATTCTTTATCTTCCGTACTGTCGTCGAAGTCAATACAACCATGGCCGCGAACCATACCGGGATAACGGCTGGCGATATAGTGAAAATCCCGGCGCACGGTTGCCTCTGCATAGCCAAAAAGCTCAATAGCTTGCTGTGTTGAGAGGTGCCTGTGTTGCCAAAGGTAATGCAACATCTGTTTGATACGGTCGGGGCGCTGTTGGCTCATCAGCATATGACTCCTTTATAGCGCGGTGAATTGTGACAACGTCACATCATAGTTCGCCGTCGTGAACAACGCCCGGCCAATCACCAGATGCTGTGCGCCTGCGGCGGCAAGCAGCCGTGCGGCGCGAAGTGTAATACCGCCGTCCGCCCAGCATTCCGCAGCAGGGAAATGCTCTCTGCTCTGGCTCACTTTTTCACACATCGCGGCGATAAATTGCTGTCCGCGTCCGTCGGGTTCGCTGGTCATGATCATCAGCGCATCCAGTTGCAATGCCAGATAACGATAAGGCAATAGCGGCGTTGCCGGGTTAAGCGCCAGTCCTGCTTTCGCCCCGATAGCGCGAATATCCGCCAGAATCTCCGAGGGGTTTTGCACGCTTTCGGCATGAATGAAAATCCAGCCGGGGCGGATAGCTGCAAGCCAGGGTAACCAGCGTTGCGGTGATGAGACCATCAGGTGAAATGAGAGCGGATGGCGAGTGTATTGTGCGACTGCCTGAATGGTTTTCATACCGAAGGTAATATTGTTGATGAAACTGGTATCTTCGATATCCAGATGCAGCGAGCCGAGAGGCACATCGTGTAAAGCGGTCAACGCCTCGGCATAGCGCAGCGGATCGGCGGAGGCCAGTGAAGGGTGCAGGATCATCGGAACCTCCATCAGCGCAATGCGGTTAATTGCGCGAAAAGCGCGGCGTCATTTGGCGCATCTTGCAGCATCGCGACGCTTTCCGGCGAGTCGAGCCACTGGCTGATGCGTTGAATGGTGCGAATATGTGCTTCGGCATCCGTGGCGCTGGCGCAAAGCAACAGCCAGATGGGATCGCAATCCGCATTACCGAAAGCGACCGGCGTTGCTAACGTAGTGACGCTGATTTGATTATGGTTGGCGCCTTGCTCTGGTCTGGCATGGGGCAGCGCAATCCCCGGCGCGATAAGATAATATGGCCCCCATTTAAGGGTGTTCTCAATAATACCGTCCAGGTAGCAGGGGGCCGCCGCGCCGAAGGTAATCAGCGGACGAACGGCGATATCCAGCGCGTGTCGCCAGTCGCTGGCATGGCGTTGCGCCTGAACCCACTTAACATCATTAATCATCGATCGTTGACTCCTTGCCGGTTCGGGTTACTCTGGAACCGATCCCCGGCGTGTCTTTTGGCGAAGGCGACGGAGATCGGCAGAAGAGTTATCGCTCTCTGCAGGGGATAAGCGTTTTGCTTATCCCCATTTTATTGTCGGATATGGCGTACTTTCTCCATAAACTTCGCCACGCGCGCCTGGTCGACAAAGTTGGCGAAGACGCCGTCTTTTTTAAACGTGGTTGCCGTTACGCATCCGTCGGCAATGCAGAGCTGCTCCTCGACGTTTTCCAGACACACCCCGGTATTCGCCAGCACGACCGTGTCGGGGACGGTCTCTTTTACCCGCTTCAGTATGGCGCTATCCGTGCGAGCGCCCGCCGTCAGCCCCGAGACGCACAGGGCATCGGGGTTATTGTTAAATACGGTCGATTTCGCAATTGAACAGACATCCCGGTTTCCCAGATACACCGCCGCTTCCGGCACGATGTTAAACAGCGTTTTCACGTGGCCTGCGCCGATGCGATGCTGATGGCGAATGGTTTCGCCGACATTCGTATCCCAGACGCCAAAATCGCTGGCGTAAGCGCCGGTGAAAATTTCGCGAATAAATTTTGCGTCGGTCGCCATCGCCAAATCAAACGAGGCCACAGGGTCCCACAACACGTTTACCCCAAACGGTACGCGAATTTCACTCATTAACTGACCGATGATTCTTGCCATCGCGGCGGTCGTTTCCGGTCTGACTTTCGTTAAATAAGGCAGACTAAATTCGTTGGAGAACATCACTGCATCCACGCCGCCATTTTGTAGCGCCATTAAATCGTCATGGGCGCGGTCAATTACCCAGTTCATGCCTTTCCTGGTATCGAACCCGGGATCGCCCGGCAGCGCCCGTAAATGGCACATGGCGATAACGGCTTTTTCTGTTCCTATTACCTCTTTTAGCCAACTCATTCTGGGTTGCTCCTTATTCCGGTAGTTCACGTTTACGTAAGACAAGTATGATGCTGGCGACAATGCCGACCACAATAACCACGCCAATCATGCCCAGCGACATCAATTCAGATATTGACCAGCCAAACATGTTTCCCACCGACAGCGCAGTAATTTGCGCGTTTTCAGCGGCGAAACTAAAGCCGCCTTTGAGCGCCATATCGGTAAAGTACGGTGCGAACTGGGTGGCGATCAGCAAAACGGTAATCATGACAATGATGCCGCTGAGCAGAGTACGAATCAGATCGCCGCGATGAATAACCGTGGCCATGCAGATAAAAAACGGCGCAACCGGTAAATCAGCCAACGGCAGGACTTTATTGCCCGGCAGTATGCTCGCCAGAATTAACATGATGGGAATTAACAGCAGTCCAACCGCGATGGTGGTCGGGTGGCCTAACGTCACTGCGGTATCCAGACCGATAAAGACTTCGCGCCCTTTAAAGTGTTTCTGGAAGAACTTACGCGCGCCGTCGGAAATGGGCATTAATCCCTCAACGATAAGGCGAATCATGCGCGGAAACAGCACCATAATCGCCGCCACGGTAATCATTAAGGTTGCGCACCCTTTAAAGCCTTCGCCTGCGGCAAGTCCGAAGATCAGTCCGAGAACAACGCCAATGATCACCGGGTCGCCGACCATCCCATACCGTTTTTGGATCTCCTGAGCGTCAATATTGCGTCCTTTCATAAACGGTATTTTTTCGTATATCGCATCCAGCAATACGAACAACGGCACGGAACTGGAGCCATACCCTTGCGGAATAGAAATCCCTTCCAGACCCACAATGTTCTGTACTCGTTTCGCCGTCCAGTCGGCCATTTTCAACGACAAGGCGGCGTGACAAATCGCGCCCAGTACGCCATAAATCAGACTGCCGGTCATCAACTGGACGACCGTTCCGGTAATGGCGTAGTGCCAGTAGTTATAAATATCAACGTTCATGGTTTTGGTCAGACGAGTCACCAACATACCGACGTTGAGCAGAAAGATAACGGGAATGATCATCGCGCCGATGGCCGTCGCATAGCCGACGCCGGACGCGGGCCCGGCGCCGACGTCAAACACATGCAGCGTCAGGCCAAAACGCTCAATCATCACTTTAATCGGCGGACTGAGACTGTCGATCGCCATGACGATCACCAACCCCATGCCGACAAAACCGATGCCGACCGTCACCCCGGCTTTCACTGCCTGCAGCCAGGGAATACGAAAGATTAAGCCGATGATAATCATAATGATGGGCACAAAAACGGTGCCGCCGAGAGACAGGATGTAATCAAACATAATGCCCCCTTTATTGTGTTAACAGCGCCTTGATTTCTTGTTTTAATGCGTCGTCGTTGATGCCTGTCAGCAGGGCGGCGCCGTTGAGCGTCGGGATGCCATAGTCACTGTGCGTACGCATGGACGTTACGATGAGATCCATACCGTTACAGTTCAACGGGATCTCATTCAGACAACATTGCGCCGTGGTTGCCGCAATGCCTTGCTCCGCAAGAAAGTCCTGCAGTTTTTGTGCAATCATGGTGGATGTCGACATGCCGGTACCACATGCCACAAGGATCTTCTTCATCATGGTCGTGCCTCTTGTGTAGCGCCTGTTTCAGGCTCAATGGGAAACTGTTCTGGCGACATGTTAGCCAGCGCAGTCAGTAAACGGATACAATCAGCCAGGTCGCGCAGGCTGGCGACTTCGGCTGGCGAGTGGGTATAGCGGCAGGGAATAGAAAGACTGGCGCAGGGAATACCGTCCAGTTCAACCTGAATGTAGCCGGTTTCGGTGATGACGCCTGGCGCGACTTCTCTCTGTACGGGAATATTATTTTCGTGCGCGGTGGTCTCCAGCATCCGCAGCAAACGCGGCGGCGTAATCAGTCCCGCCAACGTACCGCGTCCGTGATAGTTCAGACAGGTGATGCCGACGCCGTGGTTGACCCGCACATCTGAGTAATCCTGCAGGTCAGGCGTGTCGCAGGATGGGGTGATATCAATACCAATCGCCAGGTCGGGGCGCACGCGTCGTAAAACGGGAATAATGCCGCGAATATTGAACTCTTCCTGTACCGACGCGACCAGGAATACCGCGATATCGAGCGGTGTGGAGGCGAGGGCCTCGGCGACGCCCAGTAGCGCCGTACACCCCAGCCTGTCATCCAGCGCCTTACTGCATACCAGGTCGTTGCCCAGACAGTGCGGCGGGTTGTAAAGGGTTACTGGCGTCCCCACCTGAATACCCATTCGTTCGGCATCCGCTTTATCTTTTGCGCCGATATCAATCCAGAGTTTATCGAGCGCGGGTGGCTGGGTGCGCTCGTCACCCTTCGCGAAGTGATATGCTTTAATACCGATACAGCCCATGATATCGCCTGAACGTCCGGCAAGCGTCACAATCGAACCGGGCATAGTAATTTGCGCCGGGCCGCCCACGCGTTCAAAACGTAAAAAACCGGAGGGTTCGATCTTGCGTACCATAAAACCCACTTCATCCATATGCGCAAAAATCATCAGGCGAAGCGCGTCGGATTTATCGCTGCCATAACGGGCGACAACATTGCCTAAGCGATCCCGCCAGACGTCTTTGGCCTGCTGTTCGAACGCGTGCTGCATAACGTTTGCAATACTGCTTTCATGTCCTGAAATCCCGTTTAGCCGCAGTAAAGAAAAAAGCGTTTCCTGCACAGAAAAGGTCATTGGCGTCTCCGTGGTGATAAAACAATCAGTCGTTGAGCGTTTTATAGGCGGAGAATGGTTGGATAAGTGTGAAATGTGTCACGCGGAAATACGCTAAATATGGCCAATAAAAAATAATGTGATGGCGATACAATAAAAACGCTCATATCACCTGCGGGTTATCGGTAAACCAGGCTATTTATGTGATCACGACCAACAACGAAGAAGGGCAACGCGATGGTGGAAATTATTCCTGTTAGCACGACGCTGGAACTGCAAGCGGCAGATGAAAGTCATGTTCCGGCGCTGCACCAACTGGTACTCAAAAACAAAGCGTGGCTACAACAGTCGCTCGACTGGCCGCAATATGTCACGGCGCAGGAGGAAACGCGTAAGCATGTGCAGGGTAATATACTGTTGCACCAGCGTGGTTACGCCAAAATGTACCTGATTTTTTGCCAGAATGAGATGGCGGGCGTACTCTCATTTAATGCCATCGAACCGATAAACAAAGCCGCCTATATCGGTTACTGGCTGGATGAGTCCCTCCAGGGACAAGGGATAATGTCGCAATCATTACAGGCGCTGATGACACATTATGCCCGGCGCGGCGATATTCGGCGCTTTGTCATTAAATGCCGCGTTGATAATCAGGCCAGTAATGCGGTTGCACGGCGCAACCATTTTACGCTGGAAGGCTGTATGAAACAGGCAGAATATCTTAACGGCGACTATCACGACGTTAATATGTATGCCCGCATTATTGATACGGTTTAAAGGGAACCGACTAAGGGGGTACGCGTAATACGATCCTCGCCATTAATCACTTTTGGGCCGCGCAGGTGAATAGTATTGCCGTCAAAGGCTATCACCGCCGCCCGTCCGCTAATCTCGACCTGGTGCTCAATCAGAATTTCGCCCTGTATACAGGCATGGCCTTCAATCAGCACGCGGTCGTCCAGTAAAATCGGGCCTCCGCGTACCTCAGCATGTCCGCCTACCAGCACATGATGTTTTAACACACAGTTGCCTTCGATTAACGCATGTTCCGCTACCTGCGAGCTGTAGCGAAGGGTAGGGATCGCATCTTCCTCTGTGCCGGCGATAACCCGCGCATGGCCATAGACTTTGGCGCAGTCACAGATCCAGACATTATTGTCTTTGTTGCCTTCGATGAGCGCGAAATCAAAGACCTCCGCCCGGTGCTCAATAAAAGCGTGTGTGATAGTGGCGTCGCCATAAAGCTGTACCTGATGGACAATCCGCGAATGGTTCAGGGTGGCGCGATCGTAAATTTGTAAAATCTGCGCATGTTCATGCGTTAGTCCCTGAATGGCGAGAATTTCGGACTGGTTTAACACGCGGGCATCACCATAAATCGCACACTCTCCGCGCACGGAAGAGGACTGAATAGTGACGTCGTCACTTATTCGTGCGCCATCGCTGATATCAGCGCGATCAATCCAGACGTTATCGCCTATTCGCACGTTATTGTAGAGCGTGCACGGCTGCGTGATACGCGCATTACCCGTAATTTCCGTGCCCGCAAAGGCCATCGCGTTTTCATCATAAATCCAGCAATTCCCCTGTTGTGACAGCACATTATCGGCATCAACCCAGCCGCCGGAGGTTCCGGCTTTAACATCGTTAAAATCCGTTACGGCAATAACTTGTCGTAATAAGACGCTTTTCTTCTCACCGTCTACCTGATAAGTAAAAGCACGAGGTTCTTCACTCAGTCGATATTTGGTCATAGGGAAATTCCGTGTGAACGATTAAGATAACCGTAGCAAAGGTACTGGCGAAACAACCAGAAATTCCATAAAATGCATTTCAAATATACTTTATAAATTAAACAAAATGCGTAATCACAAGCAGAGCGATCGCGTGCTCAATCTGCCTGCGGGCTATTTTGGCATCGTCCTTGGCACTATCGGTATGGGATTCGCCTGGCGTTATGCCAGCCAGATATGGGCAATAAGCCACTGGCCCGGCGACATCATGGTGATCCTGGCGATGATTATTTGGGGACTCTTGACCCTGGCGTTCCTTAGCCGTCTGGTGCGCTTTCCCCATAGCGTGATGGCTGAAGTGCGACATCCGGTAATGAGCAGTTTTGTCAGCCTGTTTCCCGCCACCACAATGCTGGTCGCGATCGGCTTCGTCCCCTGGTATCGCCCGTTGGCCGTTGCGTTATTCAGCGTGGGGGTCGTCATACAACTGGCGTATGCCGCCTGGCAGACGGCGGGACTTTGGCGCGGAGCGCATCCGGAAGAAGCCACAACCCCAGGGCTTTATTTGCCCACGGTAGCGAATAATTTTATCAGCGCTATGGCCTGTGGAGCGCTCGGTTACAATGATGCCGGACTGGTGTTTTTAGGCGCAGGCGTTTTTTCGTGGTTAAGTCTGGAACCGGTTATTTTGCAGCGACTGCGTAGCTGCGGCGAATTACCGGCGGTGCTGCGTACGTCGCTGGGTATCCAACTGGCGCCCGCGCTGGTCGCCTGTAGCGCCTGGCTGAGCGTCAATGGCGGGGAGGGCGACACGCTGGCGAAAATGCTATTCGGCTACGGTCTGTTACAACTTTTATTTATGCTGCGATTAATGCCCTGGTATTTATCACAACCGTTTAATGCTTCCTTCTGGAGTTTTTCGTTCGGCGTTTCCGCGCTGGCGACCACGGGGTTACATCTTGGTCACGGTAGTGAATCAGGGCTTTTCCATATTCTGGCCGTCCCGCTGTTTATTTTCACTAACGCTATTATCGCTTTATTGCTGGTTCGTACATTTCTATTGCTGGTGCAGGGGACGTTGCTTATTCGCACTGAGCGCGCTGCACTGTTGAAAACGGAGGAAAAAAATGACCGTTCGTGACGAAAATTACTTTACTGAGAAATACGGATTAACCCGCACGCATTCGGATGTGCTGGCGGCGGCAAAGGTTATCGCGCCGGGCCGAACGCTGGATTTGGGATGCGGCAATGGCCGCAATAGTCTGTATCTGGCCGCGAACGGTTATGACGTTACCGCGTGGGATAAAAATCCGGCCAGTATGGCTAACCTTGAGCGTATTAAAACGGCAGAAGGGCTGGACAATCTGCAAACCGACATTGTCGATCTGAATACATTGACCTTTGACGGCGAGTACGATTTTATTCTCTCGACGGTGGTTATGATGTTTCTTGAGGCGCAAACCATTCCCGGTTTAATTGCCAATATGCAACGCTGCACAAAACCCGGGGGGTATAATTTGATTGTTGCGGCAATGGATACGCCGGACTTTCCCTGTACGGTGGGATTCCCGTTCGCTTTTAAAGAAGGCGAATTACGCCGCTATTACGAAGGATGGGACATGCTGAAATACAACGAAGATGTCGGCGAGCTTCACCGCACGGACGAAAACGGCAACCGTATCAAACTGCGCTTTGCTACAATGCTGGCGAGAAAAACGGCCTGAGCGATGCAAGTTCTGTAAGTCTCGCAGCGTTCGGCATTTTTTTGTCGGGCGCCGCGTTCAAATTGTGCTGTCGTTACCATTTTTAGTGCATCCAGAATGATTTCGTTTTGCTATTATTTCCTTTGCATCATTGCGAAGACTAAAGGGATCGTTTCATGCGTACTCATACTTTATTTAAAGTTGCAGTGCTTACTGGTTTGCTGGCGTTATCCGGCTGTGCGTCCAAAGTCACACAGCCGGATAAGTATTCTGGATTCTTAAAAAATTATTCGGACCTGAAGGAAGCTACCTCCGCCACGGGGAAACCGGTGTTGCGCTGGGTAGATCCACATTTCAATGACTCTAACTATGACAGTATTGTTTACAATCCGATAACATATTATCCCGTCCCCAAGCCAACGACCCAGGTCGGGCAGCAAGTTCTTGATAAACTGCTGGCTTATACGAACACTAAAGTAAAATCAGCAATTGAACAGCGCAAACCGCTGGTCACGACGCCAGGGCCGCGCAGTTTGATTTTCCGCGGAGCGATTACGGGCGTGGATACCAGCAAAGAAGGACTGCAATTCTATGAGGTGATCCCTGTAGCGCTGATTGTGGCGGGCACGCAAATGGCGACGGGCCACCGAACCATGGATACCCACCTCTATTTTGAGGGTGAGCTGATAGATGCCGCGACCAACAAGCCGGTCGTCAAGGTAGTGCGCCAGGGTGAAGGTCAAGACCTGAGCAATTCCAGTACGCCAATGGCGTTTGAAACGTTGAAACAGGTCGTGGATGATATGGCGACGGATACCTCTATGTTTGACGTTAACAAAAAATAATTCTGCGGCGCCATCGCAAGATGGCGCAAACCCCGGCAGATTAGCGGTCGCCATCAGCCAGACAACGATGGGCGGCGCGTTCTCGTTAATACTGCGTAGCCTATCCCGCCAGCGATCAACCCCCAGAATGCCGATCCGATGCCCATCAGCGTAAGTCCGCTGGCGGTGACGAGAAATGCGATAACTGCCGCGTTACGCTCACTTTCGTGAGTAAGCGCCTGATACAGGCTACCGCTAATCGCCCCTTACCCTGGATGAGCGCCTCCGTTATCCCCATGACCATGGCAGCAATAACGGCATAGCGAGGCGCGAATACTTTAAAGAGTAGCCACGCCAATAGCATACCGCCGCACATGACAAACTCTCCGTTGAGCATCCCGAACGCCTGCAGGCCGAAGCGTAGCAGTATTCCCGCCAGCATTGCGGCGGCAAGAGAATGGGGGATTATCCGCATCAAACGCGCAAACAATCCCGTGACGCCGCACAGCACAATCAGGGCATTGGCGACAATGAATATGCCCACGGTGTCTGGCAACGATAATCCCTGAAGCCCTGTTACCAACAGAGCGGCGCCAGGCGTTGACCTGGCGGTTAAAACCGGCGCACGATACCACAAGGTTAACGTTAGTGTGCTTATGCCCATTGCTATACCGAGGGCGGTCATCCAGCCGGCGATCTCTGCGGCTGTTGCGCCAGCGGCAAGCGCCGCCTGCCAGATAATGGCGGCTGAACTTGCATAGCCGACCAGAACGGCGACCAGACCCGATAATACAGTAGGTAATGGCAGTGATAACAGACGCATGATCGCCTCTTGTGCGTTAATGTGGTGGTGATTCAGGGTCGGCTGGACGTACTGGTGGGGTATGGCAAACCATAGACGCCGGTAAAGGTTTGCGTTTTGCCGGCGATACGGCGCATACCTATCGCAACAGCAGTGACCATACGGTTCATTTTCACTCGCTGATCCATTACCCGCGTGATTAAGCGGGAAAACTATTTCGTTAGTTTGCGCTTCTGACTACAATAGCCGCCATTTCGCTGCTATTGGATAAGAAAGACTGTATGCGCCAGCAACCTCACTATCTCGAATTGTTAAGTCCGGCCCGTGACGCCGCAATTGCTCGCGAAGCGATTTTGCATGGCGCAGATGCCGTCTACATCGGCGGACCCGGTTTTGGCGCGCGTCATAACGCCAGTAACAGTCTGCGCGATATCGCCGATTTGGTCCCGTTTGCCCATCGTTACGGCGCCAGGATTTTTGTCACGCTGAATACTATCCTGCATGATGATGAGCTGGAGCCCGCGCAGCGGTTAATCACCGATTTGTACGACACCGGGGTGGATGCGCTGATTGTGCAGGATATGGGCATTCTGGAACTGGATATCCCGCCGATTGAGCTTCACGCCAGTACACAGTGTGATATTCGCAGCGTGGAAAAAGCGAAGTTTCTTGCCGATGTCGGTTTTTCACAGATTGTACTGGCGCGCGAGCTTAATTTGAGTCAGATAGCGGCTATTCATCAGGCTACTGACGCCACGATTGAGTTCTTCATTCATGGCGCGCTGTGTGTCGCTTATTCTGGGCAGTGTTATATCTCTCATGCGCAAACCGGGCGCAGCGCCAATCGGGGCGACTGTTCGCAAGCCTGTCGCTTACCGTATACGTTAAAAGACGATCAGGGGCGGGTGGTCTCTTACGAAAAACATTTGCTATCGATGAAAGATAACGACCAAACGGCTAACCTCGGCGCGTTGATCGATGCAGGCGTACGTTCCTTCAAGATTGAAGGGCGCTATAAAGACATGAGCTATGTCAAAAACATCACCGCGCATTATCGTCAGATGCTGGACGCGATTATCGAGCAACGTGGCGATCTGGCGCGTGCGTCGGTTGGTCGGACCGAGCACTTTTTTGTTCCCTCCACGGAGAAAACCTTCCATCGCGGCAGCACCGACTATTTTGTTAACGCGCGGAAAGGCGATATTGGCGCATTTGATTCACCAAAGTTTATTGGCTTGCCGGTAGGCGAGGTGCTGAATGTGGCGAAGGATTATCTCGATGTAGAAGCTACGGAGCCGTTGGCGAATGGCGATGGTCTGAACGTGTTGATTAAGCGTGAAGTGGTGGGTTTTCGTGCCAATACGGTGGAGAAAACCGGTCATAACCGCTACCGCGTTTGGCCAAATGATATGCCTGCCGACCTGCATAAAGTCCGTCCGCATCATCCGTTGAATCGTAATCTGGATCATAACTGGCAGCAAGCACTGACAAAAACCTCCAGTGAGCGCCGTGTGGCGGTTGATATCATGCTGGGCGGCTGGCAGGAACAGCTTATTCTGACGCTGACCAGTGAAGACGGTGTCTGCATCACGCATACGCTTGATGGGGTATTTGAGGAAGCCAATAACTCTGAAAAAGCGTTGAATAACCTAAAAGCCGGACTGGCGAAGCTGGGACAAACGCTTTACTACGCGCGTGATATGAGGGTGACATTACCGGCGGCGTTGTTCGTGCCAAATAGCCTGCTCAATCAGTTCCGTCGGGAGGCGATTGATATGCTTGACGCGGCACGTCTGACCCGTTATCAACGAAGTCGTCGGAAACCCGTGGCGCAGCCTGCGCCCGTCTATCCGCAAACGCATCTCAACTTTCTCGCTAATGTCTACAACCACAAAGCGCGGGAATTTTATCACCGTTACGGCGTACAATTGATTGATGCGGCCTATGAGGCGCATCAGGAGAAGGGCGAGGTACCGGTCATGATCACCAAACACTGCCTGCGTTTTGCGTTCAACCTTTGTCCAAAGCAGGCGAAAGGAAATATTAAGAGCTGGAAAGCCACGCCGATGCAGTTGGTGCATGGCGATGAGGTACTGACGCTAAAATTCGACTGCCGCCCATGCGAAATGCATGTCATTGGCAAAATTAAAAACCACATCTTAAAAATGCCCCAGCCTGGCAGCGTTGTCGCTTCAGTGAGCCCTGAAGCGCTGATGAAAACGCTGCCGAAGCGCAGGGGCGTTTAATTAACGAAAATAGCTTTCTGGTTTGCGCGATTTCTGCCAGTTGTGGTGCTCGCGCAAGCCTTCCGCTGATTCTTCCGCTGCCGCCCGTAATTCATCGCTGTCGGCTTCGTGTCTAAGTTGGTGCCCTCCCGTCGCAAACCATACGAATGCGTGGTCTTGCTGTTTCGCCAGTAACTGGCCTGAAAACAGCGCACAGGTCAGTAAAACTACTGATAACGTTTTTGTAAGCATCATGCCACCTTCCAGTTACGTCGTGAGGCTATGATGCCAATAATTTCTTTGAGTTATTATTCAACACTTCAAATTAGCGAAAACGGTTTGTCAATAAGTGCGATAAGTTGTATGAGAACACGTAGCCGGGTCAGTGATTAAATTCGTTCATTATTGCAATGATATCACTGGGTGTTGGAAAAATGAAGGCAATTCATCTATGTATGATCTTATCCTCCATGAGGATAATGGAAAATTATCAGGAACTTATTGTTTTATTAATGCGAATGGAAGCAGGATTGATTGCGATAAAAACAATTCAATAATCGATGGTTCCATTGATAATGAATTTGGAATCATATCGTTTGGCGGAAGTGGCGAGGGTAAATTAATTTATAATCATAATTATTTAACATTGAAAATGATAGACTCTACACCTTTCGATAATTTTAATATGCATATTCCTGAGGAAGTAAAATTCTCAATAACGAATGAATGTAAATAGCGAAACCAGTAGGAAAAGCTTTAGGAAGGAACTCCAGATCTTATTGCTTAATGCATAGTATCATGCTCAATTTGAGAGAAACATCACGCTATTCAGCGTGATGTTCTCAATAAAACCAATTTATATTCAATTAATTACCATCATGACGATGTGATATCCCCCATCTGGGATGCATCACCCCTGGTTGCAGTGGTTAATGACTTTTTCACTAAGGATAGATTATATGTTCATTTTTATAATGAAATTCAGATGTCGGTAATTTTTTTAATAAAAAACAAGGAGTATTCTCTTAGTTGAATACTCCTTGCTATAAAATCCTTTACAAGGGATATTTTTATTAATATGGCGTGATCCAGAAGTCACGGCTATCACAACCAATCTGAAGCTGGCAAAAGAGAGGGCGGCGTTTCATTCGTGTTATCCTGGGGGCCAGGACGATGTTGAACATCTGGCAGGCCAGCTTCGGGTAATCCCTTTGTACCCTTTAGATTAGCACCTGTTAGCGTTGTGTTGCATAGAACAGTACCAGTTAAGTCTGCACAGAATATGTTAGCGTCGGTCATGTCTGCATCTGTCAGATTTGCATCAACTAGGCTTGTGTAAGCCATTGTTGCACCCTGTAGTTTTGCGCCACAAAAATTTACGCCAGAAAGATCTGAACCATAGAAAGATGCATAGGAGGCATCTGTATTTTCAAAATTTTCATTCTGTAAATCTTTATAAGCCAGGTATACTCCACGTAGGTTAAGCTTACCTTCCTCGGTTAAAAGTGAATCCTCCTGGTATATATTATATTTACGAATCAGTTTTAACATTTGACAGACACTCCAAAATTTATTACCATCAAATTCACCTGTTATCGTTTTTCCATCTTTACTCACTTCTATAGTGACCATGGGGGCTTTATTTTCATATTCAGGGGCTGTGACACATGACAGGCATATAGTACACCCGTTGATATCCTCCATAAATATTTTGGCACCACTATAAAAATCATCTTTATTTACATGTAATAACGCTGAAGTCAGCTTTTCCACTACCTCCTGAAAGCATCTTTCGTTGCTTCTCCTCACTCCACCACAGGTAAAAAAATTGACAATCCATTCCAGTATACCGCGTGGTGAAGTTGAATTTCTCATCGCTTCTTTCGTACCAGTACTGGCCGCATTTAAATATTTTAATATATTTTCTGGGGACGTGTTGTTAGTTATTGGCATTTTTATTCCTTATAGATGGGTGTGAGTCAAGCCACATTATGTAAGGAATATCAAAAAAAGATATAGGGTGATTTTTGTATTTTGAATCGCCACGGATAATCCAGACACTTCTGAGCCGTTGATAATATTGATTTTCATATTCCGTCGGTGACATCTGATTGCTCGAACCATGCCGACGCTTACTGTTATAAAACATTTCGCTGTAATCAAATATATTGCTGCGGGCTTCTTCCCGCGTTCCGTAGATCTTTTTCTTTATCCGCTCGCGTTTCAGTAACTGGAAAAAGCTTTCTGCAACCGCGTTATCGTGACAGTTACCGCGACGGCTCATACTCCCTTCCAGGCCGTGTGATTTCAGGAACGACTGCCACTCATGGCTTGTGTACTGACTGCCCTGGTCCGAGTGAACCAAGCACCGGTCTTTGCGGATTACGCCGCCATACAGCCATCAGCAGTGCGTTCAGGGCAATGTCCTTTGTCATACGGGATTGCATTGACCAGCCGATAATTTTGCGTGAGAACAGGTCAACAACCACGGCCAGATACAACCAGTCTTCGTGAGTCCTGATGTAGGTTATGCCCGTTACGCAACGCTCATCCGGAGCATCCGGATTGAACTGTCGCTGGAGCCTGTTGGGCGATACGATACTGGCCTCGCCTTTGCGTGCCCGCGGGCTCCGGTACCCGACGTGAGCCTTTATCCCGGCACGATTCATCAGTCGCCAGACTCTGTTGACTCCGCACTGTTGCCCGCTATCCCGCAAGTCCAGATGGATCTTGCGATAACCATAAACGCAACCGGACTCCAGCCAGAACTGTTTGATCTGTCCCGTCAGTCTCAGATCTACCTGGTGGCGCTGAGAATACGGTTGCTTAAACCAGGCGTAAAAGCCACTGGGATGGATATTCAGCACCCTGCAGAGCAGACGAACAGGCCAGCAACGGGAGTTGTCACGAATAAAGGCGTACCTCAGTCGGACTACTTTGCGAAGTACGCCGCGGCTTTTTTAATATGTCCCGTTCGTCAGTAACCCGCTTCAGCTCTTTCTGGAGACGGCGGATCTCGGCCTGAGCATCTGACTGTTCTTTATTAGTGGAAGAATCTGGACCGTACTTCTTTATCCAGGCGTAAAGGCTGTGGGTGGTGATATCGAGACGTGTTGCAACGCTGGAAACAGAATGACCGCGATCAATGACTTGTTTGACTGCTTCAATTTTAAACTCTTCGGGATAACGTGTACCGCTCATGGGCACCTCTCTTTAAGTCATTTTAAATGACTCCGAGGTGTCTGTTAAACCTGTGGCGATTCAGTTAGCAACAGAATGTAAGCAAGCATGCCTGGATAAAGTCTGTTATATGGAAAAAGTAATTGATACATATGTCAGGTCACTCAAATTGCCTTCTGGTAATTGGTGTGATGCTGTTGGCGATAAACATCCCTACGTTTACATAACGAATGGAAATGCGCGTTGTAGTCCTGCAGAAATCGTAACAGTGCCAGACAATATTGCTTATTTCGATTTATACACAATAACAGATGACGATCCTCATCATCCAAAAGCCGAAAAAATCCGTATTTTAATGAATGTTACCGACTATGACACATTTGATGTAACAGTTGCTGGTTATCGCGTTGAGACTTTTCGAGCGGTAGGTACAGATGAAAAAATTGCTGATATTTCTGAATTTATTAAAAATGATATCATAATGTCATTGAATAACTCATCACTTGTCGGTTACAAACTAAAAGATCCTATCTATCTGTAGGATTGTGTACATCATTGATGCCAGGAATAGCGAAACGTATCGATATTTTCAGAGTTCCATTCAACGGCTTGGTTTATACCCAAAATAATTCGAGTTGCTTAAAGGCGGCAAGGGAGTGAGTCCCCAGGAGCATAGATAACTATGTGACTGGGGTGAACGAGCGTAGCCAACACATAAGCAACTTGAAGTATGAAGGGTATATATGTTTTTTCTGGTAAGTATTAACAACATTATTGTTTGTTACAGCCCCTCAAGCATCTATTTATAACTTCTATACACATTAATTCTCCTCGATACTATTTCTCCTAAAAGTAAACCTTTACTAAACCAATATGTATATCGCCCTGCGAAAAATAATGCTGAATGTATTATTAGATTAACAAGGATATCATGTAGGTAAGGGATGCAGGTGCCATGCCAATTCCGGAGAGGATGGTGATATGAGTTTAAAAACAACTTTATAATTTAGCTATGAATTTTGATAGTTTTAATGGTAAGTATTAGCTGGCTGTATTTAATCAGCTAGCTAACTGATGATAAATATTAAAACCGATGAGGTGTCTAATTATGAGGAAGTCAGACAACTATACGCCTAGAAAAACGCCACTTTGGGATGTGCTGGAATCAGATTTGATAAATAATCCTTTGCGGTTTTTATTGCTGCTATTGTGCCGTTTCGCGATCGGATGGCTGCTTTTTCAGTTGGTTGCGATTATTGTTTTGGGAATCTTATTGCTGGGCGTTTTGCTCTTCAACCCTACGGCTATCATACAGGCTATTGCAACCACCGAGAAGTTAAACCATGTCTCGATTGTATTATGGAGTACGCTTAAGTTATGTACATGGCATTACGGTGTTATAGCTGGTTTTGTTTTTATGTTGGGATGTACTGTAAACAAAGGGATAAGACAGGTTCATCGCCTAACAAGAAGGTATGGCTCATAACAACTTAAACGTATCAACGCGTAGGTGAGACTCCTACACAATATTGCAAAAGGATTTTATGCTGGTGATGAATATCAACACGCTATCAATGATGTGGTGATCTTTTTATCAAAACTGAGTATTTCTTATATGCTTTATACGGAAGTATGGTATCCAGTAATGAAAATGACCTTTTAAATTTGCTGGAGGCTCGATGAAACGAGCGAAATCTATCGTTCTGGCATCTGTTTTAATATTATTCGCTACAGTTTTTCAACACCAGCGATGGCGTGGGTTTGTACAGAACAAGGGCATCCACCGGATGTCTGTATGGAGGTATGCAGTGGGCAGACCTGGATACTATTTGCCTATAGCTTTTGCCTTTAATTAGTTATTGTAGCCAGTCGAGCCAGGCGTAAACACAGTTCTGGCCGACTGGCGATAATCATCAGCAAAACGTGGCGCTTTTTTATGGCTAGTTTATCAGTCCGTTAATATTATGCAGGAAAAGTTTAATATTATGCAGGAAAAGTATTGATGCATTTATCCTGTAACTACCGATACGAACTCATATTATTACGTAATGAAAAAGATGCTTATTTTAACCATCGGTTTAAGCGCTGTCCGCTAATGTTTCCCTGCTCAAATACATAATCACCCCTGTGACTCTCGCGAGGTGTAACATATGGTAAAATGCGTATCTTCTTTCCTCTTGTTCAGCCTGTTGTCCGTTCAGGCAATGTCAACTGAAAGCCATATTGATCTCCAACAGCCAAAAGACGTTGTCGACATTACTACGGTCGCCCCCGACGTACAGGTAGACATGCGATACTTCACTTCCCATAACTTTATTGGCCGCTCAATTAAAGGCTATAACGCGCCTGTTTGCCTGTTAACACGACCAGCCGCGAACGCAGTGAAGCAGGTCGCCGATCGTTTACACCCCTTCGGACTTACCTTAAAAATATATGATTGCTACCGTCCGCAAAGCGCAGTGAACGATTTTATCGCGTGGGCCAAAGATCCTTCTCAAAACCAAATGAAAAACGAATTTTATCCGCAGGTAGAGAAAAATCGTCTGTTTGAGGAAGGTTATCTTGCCGCCAGATCCGGCCACAGTCGGGGAAGTACGCTTGATCTAACGATTGTTCCACTCGACAGTAAAATACCGATATACCATCCCGGACGACCACTGGTGAATTGTACTGCGTCCGCGGCGCAACGCTCGCCAGATAATAGTCTGGATTTTGGTACCGGCTTTGACTGTTTTAGTCCGTTATCCCATCCCGATAATGTCATGCTTACCGCTCAGCAACGCGCAAATAGGTTGTTATTACAAACATTGATGCGTGATGCGGGCTTTACGCCACTGGATACTGAATGGTGGCACTTCTCCCTTACTCATGAACCATACCCGAACACCTGGTTTGACTTTCCCGTTAAGCAGAGGCCCTGAAACGGCGTTTTGTGGCGAAATCTAATCATTACGCCTGTTGGAAAGCACCATAACAGTTAGCAAATTGTTGTTAATTTTAACAACTGATATACACTGCGGTTGCCACCTGCAAGCAGCGCTCAATGAGAACAAATAATGAAAAAATATCAACGTCTGGCGGAGCAAATTAGAGAACAAATCGCCTCTGGCGTTTGGCAACCCGGCGATCGATTACCCTCGCTGAGGGAGCAGGTCGCCAGTAGCGGTATGAGTTTTATGACTGTCGGTCATGCGTACCAGTTGCTGGAAAGTCAGGGACGGATTATCGCCCGTCCGCAATCCGGTTATTATGTCGCGCCGCATCCGGTTTGTCGGTCAGTCGCGACGGCAGCATACGTTATTCGGGATGAAGTCGTAGATATCAATACCTATATTTTTGAGATGCTGCAGGCCAGCCGTGATACCTCAGTGGTGCCCTTTGCTTCAGCGTTTCCCGATCCGCGTCTGTTTCCCTTGCCGCAATTGAATCGCTCTCTGGCGCAGGTCAGTAAAACCGCGACGGCAATGAGCGTCATCGAAAACTTGCCGCCAGGTAATGCAGAATTGCGCTATGCGATAGCACGCCGTTACGCGCAGCAGGGGATTACCGTTTCTCCTGACGAGATTGTCATTACCGCCGGCGCGCTGGAAGCGTTGAATCTTAGTTTACAGGCGGTGACGGCGCCGGGGGACTGGGTGGTGGTGGAGAACCCCTGTTTCTACGGTGCGCTACAGGCCCTGGAGCGATTGCGCCTGAAAGCGTTGTCGATACCCACCGATGTCAAAGAAGGTATCGATCTTATGGCGCTGAAACAGGCGTTACAGGAATATCCGGTGAAAGCGTGTTGGTTAATGACCAACAGCCAGAATCCATTAGGGTTCACGCTGAGTGCTGAGAAAAAAGCGCGGCTGGTTGCGTTACTCACGCACTATAACGTGACGCTAATTGAAGACGATGTTTATAGCGAACTCTACTTTGGCCGCGAGAAACCTCTGCCTGCCAAAGCATGGGATCGCGACGACACCGTGTTGCATTGTTCGTCTTTTTCCAAATGTCTGGTTCCCGGTTTTCGCATCGGCTGGGTTGCGGGAGGAAGCCATGCCAGACAAATTCAGCGTTTGCAGTTAATGAGCACATTATCCACTAGTTCCCCCATGCAATTGGCGTTAGTGGATTATCTCTCGACACGTCGATATGACGCGCATCTGCGCCGATTGCGAAGGCAGCTTGCCGAACGTAAACAGCAAGCCTGGCAAACCCTTTTGCGCCATCTCCCGGCGGAAGTAAAAATTCACCATAACGATAGCGGTTATTTTCTTTGGCTGGAGCTACCTGAGCAGCTTGATGCCGGCGAACTTAGCGCCAAAGCCCTTGAACACCTTATCAGTATCGCGCCGGGGAAAATGTTTTCAACGTCCGGCGCCTGGACGCGTTTCTTTCGTTTTAACACCGCATGGCATTGGGGAGAACGGGAAGAACAGGCCGTAAAACAGCTTGGCAGCCTGATTCGCGAGATGCTGCGCGCTAAAAGCCTTGTGTGAGGTGGAATGCGTGTCAGCTCACAACCTGGCTAAATTTCCCGAGTGTGCCGGGTGAGCATCTGGCGCGCCGTCTATTTTTAGGAAAGCGGCGGCCTGTTCGCCGGAAATCGATTAATGACGATATGGGAAAATGCTATGCAATATCAATTACTGATTAATGGCGTGCTGGTGGACGGCGAGGGAGAAAGGCTGTCTGTTTATAACCCGGCGACAGGCGAGGTCATACTTGAGATTGCGGAAGCGTCGCCCGCGCAGGTTGACGCCGCAGTGCTGGCCGCCGATAGCGCGTTTGCCGAATGGGGGCAGACCACACCCAAAGCACGGGCGGAATGTCTGTTAAAACTGGCGGACAGCATCGAGCAAAACGCCCTTGAGTTCGCCCGGCTTGAATCGCAAAACTGCGGTAAGCCTTTGCACGGCGTAATTAATGATGAAATTCCGGCAATCGTGGATGTCTTTCGCTTTTTTGCTGGCGCGGCCCGTTGTTTGAGTGGACTGGCGGCGGGTGAATATCTGGAAGGACATACGTCGATGATCCGCCGGGACCCGATTGGCGTGGTTGCCTCTATCGCGCCGTGGAATTATCCGCTCATGATGGCGGCCTGGAAGCTGGCACCAGCGCTGGCGGCAGGTAACTGCGTGGTGATTAAGCCTTCTGAAATCACGCCGCTGACGGCGCTTAAACTTGCCGCGCTGGCGAAGGATATCTTTCCGCCGGGGGTGCTCAATGTCCTGTTCGGACGAGGGCAGACTGTTGGCGATGTATTGACCGGTCATGAAAAAGTACGCATGGTCTCTTTAACCGGTTCTATCGCGACCGGGGAGCATATTCTGCGCCATACTGCGCCAGCGATAAAACGTACGCATATGGAACTCGGTGGTAAAGCCCCGGTGATTGTTTTTGATGACGCCGATCTGGATGCGGTGGCGCAGGGCGTCCGGACTTTCGGTTTCTATAATGCCGGACAAGATTGTACTGCGGCGTGCCGTATATACGCGCAGCGCGGTATCTATGATGCGCTGGTCGAAAAGCTAGGGAACGCGGTGAGCAGCCTGAAAATGGGCGCGCCGGAGGATGAGTCGACAGAGCTGGGGCCGTTAAGTTCGCTGGCGCACCTGAAGCGCGTCACAGCGGCAGTAGAGGAGGCGAAGGCCCTTAGCCATATCCGTGTGATTACTGGCGGAAGTCAAACGGAAGGTAAAGGTTACTATTTCGCTCCGACGTTGCTGGCAGACGCAAAACAGGACGATGCCATCGTGCAACGCGAGGTCTTCGGCCCGGTGGTCAGTATAACCGTCTTTGATGATGAAGATCAGGTTCTGAGGTGGGCCAACGATTCTCGCTATGGTCTGGCATCCTCCGTCTGGACTCAGGACGTCGGGCGGGCGCACCGGCTTAGCGCCAGATTGCAGTATGGCTGTACCTGGATTAATACCCATTTCATGTTGGTTAGCGAGATGCCGCATGGAGGGCAAAAACAGTCGGGATACGGCAAAGATATGTCATTGTATGGTCTGGAAGACTACACCCTTGTCCGCCACATCATGGTTAAGCATTAAGGATCATTTACTGTTCAGAAAAATCGTGAAAAAATAGGCGGGTGTCGGCGGAGAGGGGGACCTCCCCGCCGACATGCGCAGCAAGTACTCAAAGGTTGAACACCTCAAGCAAACCAGCCGAATCTCAACGAGATCAGACCCAAAAGTCCTGCAGCAGCAAAGACATTAATCAGCACGACGGTTTTACTGGAAACATTCATTTTCGCCACCTTTCATCATAACCCCTATGGGTATAGTACGGGTTGGCGAGATCCGCAATAATACGTAAACAGGATATTCTGTGAGCGGAGCCGTGCATTGAGAACGTTTTGCTGTTAAGGCTGACAAACCTTGATGTGTGTCAAAAAAAAAGAGCATATTGCGCGCGTTTTTTCCTCTGGTTGGCGCGGATGCCTGATATGACCCTCTTTCAAAAGATATTAATTTTTTACGCCGTCATGGCGGTGATATCATTTCTCATCACCTGGTTTTTGACTCATGACAAAAAACGAATTCGTTTCCTGAGCGCCTTTTTGGTTGGCGCGACATGGCCGATAAGTTTCCCCGTCGCATTGCTGTTTTCGCTTTTCTGACCTCAAGCCCGATACAGGTTACCGGGCATGGTTTTTCCGCCAGGTCAGGCTATCAGGGTAATTAATTGCGATCTGTCTACGTCGGTAACGTCCTGCGGATGTCGATATCCTGCGTTCTCATTGGCCAGGGTATACAGCGCAACAAGCCAGTCATAGACATAGCGGCTGGCGGCGTGAACGGGCTGTTCGTCAAGCTTTGTTAGACGCAACATTGTCGAACACGGCGTTGCGGCGAAAATGGCTGCGCCTTTCTGAACGCGGCTGGCCGGGCGTTGGGCCTCCTCGATATTTGCGTAGCCGAGCCAGGCGATGAAGTTACCAATGATGGCATGAAGCTGCGCGCCGCTCACCTCCTCGCGCTGCATGGTTTTCTGTAACTGCTGAGGTAAACCGAGGCGATAGCTGGCGGTAATTAAAATCTCCGCCACGGCGTTGAGCATCTGCGGTTCCAGTCCCAGACGCTGCGCATTATCCCGGCAGTGGGCCCACTGGCGCAGATGATTGATCCACATTTTGTGCGCCTGATAGCCCGTTTCGTGACCTTCTGACGCTGAAGCGCGCGTTGGTTCGTCGGCAAAGAGATCGATCGCGTCATTAAATAAGCCGCTGACCTGTTCTTCTCGTGACTGTCGGGTGCGCAGCAACGCTTCGAAATTCTGTACCGGCGGTAACAGCCCGGCCAGCAGGTCGCCATGTCTGGCGGCCTGGGCCTGAAGACGCCGGATCACGGTTTCAACCGGTAGCCGCGCGTCATCAAACATCGGTAACAGATCGCGCACGCGGCCTCGCAGTTGTTCGCGTAACGCCTGTAAGCGCGCCTGTCGCTGTGGTGCCGATGTTGCCTGCGATAACCACTCCACCAAACGCTGCATACTGTGTTTATCCAGCGCCTGCAACGTTCCCCAATGCACGCCAGGTTTACCCATCAACTGCTGGACGGCCTCATCCAGATTTTGCTGGGTGGCAAAACGGGCATCCTGTGGAGTAATAGCCCAGACGACGCCGGGTAACGCTGATTCATGCTGCGGCTGCGTGGCGTTAACCCACTCCAGTAAGTGACGGGCGGCAGTGGACGTTTGCGAGCGAGATGCCAGAGCATTGCAAATCACCAGAACATCGGGCTGTACCTGCTGACGGTAATGGGCCAGCATCCAGCCTAATTTCGCCCGCCATAACGGATGAGGATGACTGTCTGGCGCGACCGGAATATCCAGTAAATCAACGTTATCCAGTACGCTGTTTTCAACGGTTAGCACCAGTTCGCGGGTAAGCAGCGCCAGAGAATCAAGCGAAAGGCTGACCGCATTGAGCAGTCGGCCTTCCTTAACCGGATGCACCACCACATCGCTTTGCGTATCGCTGGCGGTTAGCGCCATTTGCGTCAGGAAGTTTTCCGCCGGTAAGCCAAAATGATCGACCAGCAGGCTGAGCGGCGCCGCCAGTTCCCCGGCATGGCCGGTTTGTTGCAACATATGCGCCAGCGCCAGCCATTGCTGGGTGATCTCTGGTTGCTCTCCCCACAGTAAGGCCCAGGCGTGCGCCCGTGTCGTGAGATCCAGCGCAGGCAAGAGCGAGGCAAAGTGTTGCCATGTCGCATCATCAATATGTTGTCTGGCGGACGGAAGACAAGAGCGCCAGAAACTCGCGATGGTCGCGACCTCTTCAGCGGTAACGCCGGGGACGGGCTGCGGTTGGCGAAGCGATTGCCATTTCTCCAGGCGTGATGTGATAATGGATTTTTCGACCTGGCGACAAACGGGGGACGAGCTGGTCCAGGCAATAAAGATCTGCACCAGTTCAGCTTCACTGATCAAGCGCAGGCGCAACGGCCAGCCGTTCTCGTTTGAAAAAATGTCGCGCGTAAAGCGAATAGCCATATTCGCTGGCGCATGACCCGGATTGATGTGGCTGAAATAATCATAGTCACGGTCCGGCGTGATAATTTCCAGCTTGCCATTCTCGTTACCGCATAGCGTCGTTAGCAGATGCGCTTTTGCGGATTGCGCATACCCGTACAGACCTACGCAGCCATGTGATGCGCAGGCGGCGTTAAGCGCTGACTCATCCGCCGCGGCAAGCGTAAGTTGCGCCAGCAGAGCGTCGGCTTCGTCATCCAGTCGCGTTGCGTAACGGCGCGTGTTGTTAACCCACTCGATAACAGCCTGGGTGGCGTTTAACGGTTTTGTCATTTCAGGTATACACTCCCGCTATCTATCCAGTAGTGGCTGCCGCTGTGGCGACGGTCAGCCAGCGTATTCAATTTTAATGTCAGCGCATCGGCGGCGACCGGCGTCCCGTCCTGGAGCCAGGCATCACTTAATATGAACGATTCCGGGGCGCTATCTTTGCTACTGCCGCGTAATTTCAGTCGCACATTCAGTACGCCGTCGCCTGCGATGGTTTTCGCCAGTTCGGCGGAATTAATGCTCAGGCAATAGAGTGGGGTCGCAGGCCAGCGACTGTTCGCCAATTGACGAAAGCCCAACGTTACGTTGCCGCGTAGCGGAAAATGCAGGCGAGCGTCCAGCGTTGCGCCGGGTTTATCCAAATCGATCTCGTGATACCAGATATTTTCATCGCGAAGCGTATTAACGGTATTATCCAGTACGCCGAGATAACGCACAGTCGAATACGCGCCAATATCAGCCGCTTTAAAATTGAAACGCGGCAGACGTAAGTCCAGTGCCAGGCTGCATAACATCGCGCCTACCGCGGCAGTGGATTTTGGATTGCCGATACGCCCTTGCTGACTGAAGGGATACCATTCATGTACCTGATACTTATCCATCCACACAATGCGATTAACCGGCACCGGTTGTAAGTGCCGGATGAGCGCCTGTACGCCGGGTAAACAGGTCGGTCTCCCCGTCACCAGCAAGATATCGCAGTGATAGTGGGAGATCGCTTCGCAGACCGCATGAAGCGGCGTTGTCAGCGTAAACTGACCGGCCAGCAGAGCCTCCTGAAGCTGGCTAAACTGGATTTGCAACGGCACATTGAATATATCAAATGTCGGCGAACCAGACGGTAAGGCATGATCGATCGCCTGCTGGATATAGTTCATCACGTTGCTTGTTGGGCGGCGGATCAGCAGATCGCCAAATGTCGCGTGTAAACCAGCAAACGGATCGTTAATGTCGCTTTGCTCCCAGGCGGAAAGTACCGCGTGGCCCAGCGGCATAAATAATTGCAGCGCCGTTTGCTGGCGCAAAATGGCCTGAGTATCAATTCGTCCCGAATCGCCAAATAAGGTCGCCAGCAGGGCGGCGGCATCCGTAACGCCTGCCCGTTGCAACGCCGTTTGCAGGGAAGGGAGTACGCAGCGTTGGATAATATCCAATAGCAGATCGTCCCCGGCGACTTTAAAACCTTCGCGAAACAGGAGATGAGGCGTAATTTTTACATTGGCCCCCACGCCGTCATCTAACTGATAGTGAACGATCGCCATATCCGTCGTGCCGCCGCCGATATCAATCGATGCCACGCGCAACGCGCGTCCGGGGACGACGCCGGGTTCAGGCTGGCGATCCGGTCTGGCCAGCGCATTAAAAAAGGATTCGGTACGCCCGGCGTAATGCGAAATGGCTTCGTTATAAAGCCATACCAGTTGGCCGCAACTTGCTTCGTCCCATTCCATCTGTATTTCTGGTACCGGAACCACGCTTTTTTCACGCTGCTTAGGCGTGGTGAAATCCTCATCCTGCGGATGCCAGCCCATAGCTTTCCAGACCAGCGCCAGCGCTTCAAACATTCGCTGGCGGAAAATTTCTCGCTCCTGTTTCGGCATGGCGGAAGGCAGCGTTAAAATCAGGGTGCGTAGCTGGCGCGGCGAGGCGGGAAAGCCGAGCCGCAGCCGGGTGGCGACGCTGTTAATTTGCCCCAGCGCCTGAGCCAGAATTTCGCACAACATATGCGTCATCAAGGTGCTACGGCTGTATTGCGGCGAAAAAACCGGTAGCCTTTCTTCATGCGGCAGGCGGAATAACGGCTGTCCGTCGTCGTTCATCAGATTCATCAGCGGAAACGCGGTGGCAAGCGGTTCGCGCTGCGTTTTACCGTGGATCTGGCTAAAGCGCCAGTCCTGCAAGGCGGGGGTTTCATCCCACAGGTAGCGGCGCGGGCTGGAGATACCGCTGCTGCCTTCGGTGCCCACACGCTGCATAGCAAGGGCGCGAGCCTCGTCGCCCACACGCACAATGGAAGGCCAGACAAAGGCGTCGTCTCGTCCGCTTTCGACAGAAAAGTGTTGCTTGCCAAAGCGCGCTTCCGAGAATTCTACCCGGCTGGTAAATAAAGGATCGTTCAGATACTGCGGCTCGCTTAAAGAACGCACCTGAAGCTCTGCTGTCTGGCGTAACCCGTCATTCGCATCGCCATGATCCTCGATCAATACGCCGCAGGTATGCGTATTGCCGACATCCAGAATCAGATCAACCGGGATTGCGGGCGTGCTTAACGTATGTGTCACAAACTTTACTTCCGGCACCGTAAGCTGTTCGCCTAACAGCGTCAGTAAATTCAACCAGTGCGCCTGATACTCAAAGCTACGCAGCGCTTGTTGTATGGCCTGTTCCGAACGGTTTTCCACCTGTGAGGCATACTGAAGAAACGACTCGCGCAGCCAGCCGTCAATCCATGTCTGATCAAGGAAATCGGCAACTTCTTCATCGCGCCAGGCGAGCGCAAAACGTGTGCCATTGAGCAGATCGTTTTCGCAAGGTGCCAACGCCGCAGGCATATTTTTTGCCAGCTGACTGTCAAAGGCGAGGGTGATGCGGTGTGTGTTTCCGGCGCTATCTGGCTCGCTGAGTTTACGTACCTGAATGCGCGCCCAGTTATCCGGCCCGTCAATAAAGGTACGCGGCGGATTAAAACGCAGGAACGGCAGGGGGAGCCATATTCCGTCGAGTACATCCAGAGAATAGTGCAGCGTCTGAGTGCTTTCCGGTTTCACGACTTCGGGTTGGCCACCAGCACGTCCTGGCAACGTGTAGCGCCCGCTGGTCAGATCAAAATCGAGGCGCAGTAGCGGGCCGTTTGCCGTTTTGCGCACAAAACGTCCGTAGTGGGCCGACTCTTGCGGCGTTAAGCCAAAGTCAAGAAACTGGACGCCGCTGTTTGCAATGAGCGTGACGCTCTGTTTGTAATCACACAGATTGACCAACATAAAATCAGGCACCTATCTTTTTAAACGTCAACGGAATTGCCGCGTGGTCGCCATAACGGGCGGTACAGGTTGCGACGTCATTGACGCCTGCTTTACAGGTAATTTCCGGCATCGGATAACGTGAACCGTCGGTGCAGCGCGCGTTGCCGCGACTTTTAATCATCAGCTCGCCCGTTTGATGCAGACCAGAGAAAATTTCCGCCCGACAAACCACGTTATCGCCATGTACTACGCGCGCGATACCTTTGTTATTTTGGATCTGATAACGCAGAGAGGGCGGCTTGCCGGTAATCGGATCTTTGACATCCACACTGACGCGCCAGCTACCGTTTAAAAAGCGCGTGGTTCCAAGCTTCATCTGCGTACTGTCCATTACCAGCGCGTCTTTGGGGATAGCGGCAATGATAACAGGCGCTTCCGGCAGCGGCGCCGCTTTGGGGGCGGGCGTCACCTCAGCGCGATGCAGCGGCAAATGCGCGGTGAGTTCAGGCAAGGGGGTAACGTCAGTTTTCGCGGTAGCGACAGGCGCGGCGCGAACAGGAGAGGCCCCGTCAACGGATGAAGATGGCCAGAAAAAAGGCGTGGCGACGGCGGCGATAACCACGGCAGCGACAGGTAAGCTCCACAGCGGTAGACGGCGAGCTCTTTTCGCCTCAGCAACCGGGATAGGTGCGGCAGGCTTCGGCTCGCTAACGATAACGGGCGGCGCAGCAGGTTCCTCCGGCATTTTCGGCGGCTCAATGACAGACGTTAACAAAGGTTCATCCGCCTGACTAAATGCCGCCTCTACCAGTGGCTTTTCTTCGGGCTCCGGCTCCGGCTCGACCAGAGGGATGTTGGGGATCGCCTCGGTTACCCGCAGGCAGTCCAGCACATCATCGCGTGTATTTTCGTTGAGATTAACGAATCCCCAGAAGGTGATAACCGGTTTGCCGTTAACCAGGAAAACATGATTTTCGCCGGGAAATTGCGTCGCTTTCTCAAGTAGCGACCCAAATAGCTGGAGCGCTGTTTTACCGGATTGCAGACTTTTGCGACTGAGTGCAGCCGCGCTTTCAAAAGTGCTGGCTAAATAACGTAAAGCCCGAGAACGTGTCTCTTCGTCAGCCGCTTTCCACGCTATCGCCTGACCTTCAATCGGCGAATACCAGTCAACCCGATCGCCATTATCGTTAAGTTGCGGAATCGCCAGACAGTCAACCATCGCCTGCTGTTTACGCAGACGAAGCGTTTCGCGAATTTGCAATGCTGATTCAAATACGGCCTGACCGCCGCCGCCCACGGCCTGATAATCATCCAGATTGCCGCTGCGCAAGAGAGATTTTGCCACGTTGTTATCCCTTAGACTTCTTCACGCGTCTACTTTACGGGGTCTATACGCAAGCAAACGGCGGAAGAAAGGCAAAAAGGCGCGAATTCTCGGTCTATTAAGCCCCGTGTTTCCACTTGACGTAAGTTAAATCAGGGGGGCGGCGGCGAATTACCGCATCGGGCGGCAATAACGCGTATAATAGGCGAATCATGCTGTTACAGAATAAAGAGTAGGAGAGCTTATGTCGCACCTGGAGGAAGTGAGCGCCCGCGTGGATGCCGCCATCGCGGAGAGCGTAATTGCCCATATGAATGAATTGCTGATTGCCTTGAGCGATGACGCTGAATTACGTCGCGAAGATCGTTATGTGCAGCAGCAGCGTTTGCGCACGGCTATCGCGCATCACGGCAGGCAATACCAAGAAGATCGGGACGCGCGCCGCGAGCAGCTCACCAAAGGCGGCACGATCCTGTAACCCATTAAAACTGGCGCTTCGCAATCAGCCATGCGCCAATGACCAGCAACAGCGCGCCAAACGCCGGCCCGACCATTGCGCGTAACGTGACGCCGTGGCTACGCGCGATATCCAGCGCTAGTCCGCCGATTAACTGGCTGGCGACCAGTACCGCGATAGTCGTCGCGGCGCCAACGTTCTGATACCCGCTAATGCTGGCAAATACAAAAAATGACCCCAGCAGACCGGGGATCAATGTCCACCAGCGCACGCTGGCGACCAGCTCGCCGAAGCCCGTAGCGCCTTGCTTAAACCACAATATCGTCACAAATAAAACGATCCCTACCAGCGAGTTCAACAGCATAGCGATCAGAATCGTCGATGATGTCTGCGTAATACGCACCATAATACTGTTTTGTACCACCAGCCCGACGCCGGCGGCGATCAAAAAGATAAGCGTCAGCGACTGGTTCATCAGCAGGCGTCCGGCGCGGCGTGTTCATCAAGCTGGAGCTGCATAAACGTAAGATCTAACCAACGGCCAAATTTTACGCCGACCTGCGGCATTTGCGCGGTGACGGTAAATCCCAGCGAATGATGCAGGCGTATTGAGGCGGCATTCTGTGACTCAATACCGGCCACCATCATATGCTTGCCGCAGCGTCGGGCTTCGTCGATCAGTCTGCTGAGCAGTTTTCGCCCCAGTCCTTTCCCCTGGTGCGCCGGATGAACATAAACCGAGTGCTCGACGGTATAGCGAAAACCGTCGAAACTGCGCCAGTCGCCAAATGATGCATAGCCAGTCACCACGCCATTTTCTTCGCTTACCAGCACCGGATAGCCCAGTAATTGACGGGCCTCATACCAGGCAAGGCGATTATCCGTATCGACCGTCCGATCGTTCCAGATGGCCGCAGTATGTAATACCGCATGGTTATAGATTTCGGTAATCGCGGCGCAGTCTGCTTTATCGGCAAAGCGAATCGTCATAGGGAACCCCAGGGAATGTTTACGATAGTGTTAGAAATACTATTGAAGGCGGCATAAATCAACGAATTAGCGCAAGAATTCATATTTAGCGAGAGGGGAAAGAAAGTCGTTCATAAAAGCGCACAGCCTGATATCTGAGAGTGTTTAACTCCCTCAGAAAGCTAATGTTCGACTATTATTGATGGATTATGCCAGGCATGAGGAGAATAGAATGAAGCAACAGACCAACCGAAATCGTCGTTGGGTTTTGGCCTCGCGTCCCCACGGCGCGCCGCAGATGGATAACTTCCGCCTCGAAGAAGATGATGTCGCGACGCCCGGTGAAGGGCAGGTGCTATTGCGTACCGTTTTTTTATCACTCGACCCTTATATGCGTGGCCGCATGAGCGATGAACCCTCTTATGCGCCGCCTGTTGAACCTGGCTGCGTTATGGTTGGCGGTACGGTCAGTCGCGTTGTCGCGTCAAACCATCCTGATTACCGACCAGACGAATGGGTGTTGAGTTACAATGGTTGGCAGGATTATGACATTTCAGATGGCGAAGGGTTGGTAAAGCTGGGTGATAATCCGCAACATCCTTCCTGGTCGCTGGGTATTTTAGGAATGCCGGGGTTTACCGCCTATATGGGGTTACTGGATATCGGCCAGCCGAAAGAGGGCGAAACGCTGGTTGTCGCCGCCACCGGCCCCGTAGGCGCAACGGTTGGGCAAATTGGCAAGCTGAAGGGCTGCCGGGTCGTGGGTATTGCCGGCGGCGCGGAAAAATGCCGCCATGCGACAGACGTTTTAGGATTTGATCTGTGCCTTGATCATCACGCTGATAATTTCCCACAACAGCTTGCGCAGGCCTGCCCGCAGGGTATCGATATCTATTATGAGAATGTCGGTGGTAAAGTCTTTGACGCCGTCTTACCGCTACTGAATACGTCGGCGCGGATTCCGCTCTGCGGTCTGGTCAGCGGCTACAATGCGACAGCGTTGCCGGACGGTCCAGACAGACTGCCACTGCTGATGGCGACATTACTTAAAAAGCGTATTCGCCTGCAAGGTTTTATCATCAACCAGGACTATGGTCACCGGATACATGAGTTTCAGCAAGAAATGGGGCGTTGGATCAAAGAAGGGAAAATACATTATCGGGAGCAGATTACTGATGGGCTGGAAAATGCGCCAGAAACGTTTATGGGACTGCTGGCGGGGAAGAACTTTGGCAAAGTCGTGATACGTTTAGCGGACGATGCGTAAAGAAAAAATGGCGGCATTATGTCGCCATAAAAATGTGCAAATTTTAAAATTCCGGCTTTACTTATATTCATCATTCAGATCGCGGTGGGGCAGCTTATCTCCCTCAGCGGCCTGAACCGGTCAAAAATCTCGATACATGAAGGAATGACGGAGATAAAACGGTTGCCATAAAGAAACCTGTATTGTTGTAAAAGATGAGAATATCACGCAAGTAAATTATCACTTTTATTTATTTGGCCGTTCAGGCCTGGATTATCTTTTTTACAATTAAGTTCCGAAACTTCTTCGGGACTCGATTGCGATGTTGTTCTGCCAAGAGGTGAAGGAAGGAAAATGCCGGGTACGGAAAAAACACAACATATAAGCCTGACCACACAGGTTGAAAATCGGTTAAAGCATCAATTGTCTATTGGCGCATTAAAACCAGGCGCAAGGCTTATCACTAAAAATATCGCTCAAGAGTTAGGCGTCAGTATTACGCCGGTGCGTGAGGCCCTGTTAAGGCTGGTCTCTTCCAGTGCTTTGGCGGTGGCGCCAGCACAGGCGTTTATGGTGCCGGAGATCTCGCTGGAAAGTTTGCTGGAAATTAATACGATTCGTACTGCCCTGGAGGAGATGGCGGTGGTCGCCGCTGCGGGTAAGATTACCCCGGATCGCGAGCAGACGCTGAATGCGCTATTAGATGAATTTCAACAGGCGCTGGAAAGTGGCGTTATGGAGAAAATTCTTTTGGCCAACCGCGCATTCCGCTTTGAGATCTACCACTACGCGGATATGCCAACGCTGTATGCCATGATCGAGCAATTATGGGTACGCCTGGGTCCGGGCCTGCATTTTTTATATGATAATTTTAAACTTGATGATTATCAAAACGGCGTTAATCTGTACAGAAAATTGCTTAATGCGTTAGTGGCTGGTGATAAAGAAGGCAGCCGCCACTGCTTACAGAACGTTTTGCAACAAAACGTAGCGACGATTAAAAATCAGTACGTCATGTAACTATGGCTTATCAATAGCGGGGGCTCCCCGCTATTGCCGGATATTTGCCGGATATTTATTCAAATTGCCATGCCAGATTAATCCCCACGCCATAGTTACGCCCTGGCGCTGGCTCATAATATCGGCCATTAGATTCATTAACGATCACCGAACCGATATATTCTTTATCAAATAGATTATCTACCCGCCCAAAAATATCGACGGTAAGCTGACTGTAATTAAATTTATACCCTGTATTCAGTCCAACAACGGTATACGAAGGCGCTTTGGCGGTATTTTCATCATTGGCCATGATATCGCCCATATAGCGAACGTCTGTTCCGGCGTACCACCCCTCATCCGGGATAAAACCTAATGAGGCGAATCCCATATTACGGGCGATGCCGGGCATCCGGTTACCATCACAGTTTTGCCCCTGACAAACGTTACTGCGATAGGTTGCATCCAGCCAGGTCCATGATGCTTTCACCCGCCAGTCGCCGGCGAAGCGCTGGTCCAACGAAAGCTCTGCGCCCTGGCGGCGCGTTTTGCCCGCGTTTTTGTAGGTAGTGCGTCCTCCCATACTGCTGGCGACGACAATTTCATCATCGGTATCGGTTTGAAATAACGCGGCGGTCAACAAGCCATTGCCAATCCGCGTTTTACTGCCGACTTCCACCGTATCATTGGTCGACGATTTGAGGTCAAAGTTGAACCCGCTTTGGCCGTCAGCGCGATAAGAAAGCTCATTGATAGTGGGAGTTTCAAACCCGCGACCGGCAGCAAGATAGAGATTCCAGGCGTCAGTTAATGCATATTTTAGCGATCCGGCGGGTAGCCAGTGGTGATAGCTGGCGTCGCCGCTGTCATCGCCATTGCCGGGCGCGATATAGTGATCGTTAGAATCGAACCACACGGAACTGTAGCGCACGCCAGCATCCAGCGAGAGTTTTTGCGTAAGCTGCCACTGGGTTTGCAGGTAAGGATCGACATTCCACATCAGGTTACGCTCATCCCGGCGTAAATCGCCTTTATGCCCAAACTCAGGGGTGCCGTTGTTGAGGCGGAAGTTATTGTAACCCTTGCGGTTTTCGCTCATATTTTCATAATTTACTCCGCCAGTGAAGGTGACCGGCACACCTAATTCTCCCCGGTGAGTCCAGCGGGAATCAATGCCCTGATAGTGGCGTTGCAGTGTAATTACGCCGCCAGCCTGGGCTGGTTTTAGCTGTGCCACCAGGGGAATAGACTGGTATTGCGTGGTTTCCCGCTCTCCGGCGTAGGCCATCACGCTGATATCATCCTGCGCGCTGAGCTGACGTTCATAACGCAATCCTGCCTGAGTTTGTTTGATGGTTTTACGCGTATTGTACTGTTCAGCGCGCGGCGCCTGTTGCGGATCGGCTTTCCATTCAGATTCGGTCAGTCCGCCGGGATCGTCCGCCTTAATGTCTACACTATTAAAAATCAGCGAGAGTTTACTGACATCGTCAAGGCGCACGCCCAGTTTGGCATTAGCCAGATTTTTTTGCGCGCCGCTGTGATCGCGGTAGCCGTGGGTGGTGAAACGGGTAGTCGATACCGTGTAATCCACGTCGCCTGGCTGTGTGCCGTCACCCATCGCGCCCGTGGCTTTTAGCCCATAGCGCCAGCTTCCATAACTGCCGTAGTAGCTGCTGGCCTCAAGGGTGGGCGGCTGTCTCCCGGTTTCAGTGGTGACATTTATCACGCCGCCGGAAGCATTGCCGTATAGCGCTGAGAAGGGGCCGCGTAACACTTCAACGTCTTGTATGCTGTTAATATCAATATTCGAAATCTGGCCTTGTCCATCCGGCATGGTGGCGGGAATGCCATCAACATACAGACGAATGCCGCGCACGCCAAAGGCGGAACGCGAGCCAAATCCACGGATAGAGATTTGCAGATCCTGCGCGTAGTTCTGCCGGTTCTGCACCTGCAATCCCGGGACGCTGGTTAAAGACTCAGATAAATTGACGCGCGGCGTCGCCAGACGCATGTCTTCTCCCTCAATGACGCTAACGGCGGCAGGTGTATCCAGTTCGGATACGGTTTGCGGCGTTGCGGTGACTATCATGGTTTGTTCATTGGGCGCGCTGGCGGCCTGAAGGACCGGGGAAAAGGTCAGAGGCAATAAGAGGGCGGGATAAAGTCGCTGTCTAACGGAAATAATTTTCATGAAAATGCCGGATAAATGTAAGCGTATCAACGGAAAACGTGACATTAAGGGTAGTCAATATGTAAAGTTTTGAAATTTTAATCGCACATTAAGTTAAGAAAATGTGCGGTATTTAAGCGCCATGACATTCGCAGGCGAGGAAAAGCTCCACTTTCTGATAAATAATGATTATTATTCTCAACTTATAATAAGTGCGGAACGAAGATCCCGCGCAGCGAAGTAGTGTGAAGCAGCTATACACGTTTTTATCAAAGGGAGTCGTCATGCACTTACGTCATCTTTTTTCGCCGCGCCTGCGTGGTTCTTTATTGTTAGGTTCGCTCCTCGTCGCATCCTCATTTAGCACGCTGGCGGCGGAAGACATGCTGCGTAAAGCGGTAGGCAAAGGCGCTTATGAGATGGCCTGGAGTCAGCAAGAAAACGCGCTCTGGCTGGCTACATCGCAAAGCCGTAAACTGGATAAAGGCGGCGTAGTTTATCGTCTCGACCCGGTGACGCTGGAAATCACGCAAGCGATTCATAACGATCTCAAGCCGTTCGGCGCCACCATCAATGCCGCGACCCAAACGCTGTGGTTTGGCAATACCATTAACAGCGCTGTTACCGCGATTGATGCCAAAACGGGTGATGTAAAAGGTCGTCTGGTACTTGATGCGCGCAAACGTACTGAAGAGGTTCGTCCGTTACAGCCCCGTGAGCTGGTTGCCGATGCGTCTACCAACACGATCTACATTAGCGGTGTTGGCAAAGAGAGTGCTATTTGGGTAGTGGATGGCGAAACCATCAAACTGAAAACGACGATCGAAAATACCGGCAAAATGAGTACGGGTCTGGCGCTCGACAGTAAAGCGCAACGCCTGTACACCACCAATGCGGATGGCGAATTTATCACCATCGATACCGCCAGCAATAAAATTCTCAGTCGTAAGAAGTTGCTGGATGACGGTAAAGAACACTTCTTTATTAATCTGAGTCTCGATACCGCAGGTCATCGCGCGTTTATCACCGACTCGAAGGCGACTGAGGTTCTGGTTGTCGATACCCGTAATAGCAATATTCTTGCCAAAATCGCGGCGCCTGCCTCTTTGGCCGTCCTGTTTAACCCGACACGTAACGAGGCTTATGTGACGCATCGTCAGGCAGGTCAGGTCAGCGTGATCGATACGAAGACCTATAACGTTGTTAAAACGTTCAATACGCCGACGTACCCGAATAGCCTGGCGCTATCGGCAGACGGTAAAACGCTCTACGTCAGCGTGAAGCAGAAATCGACACGTGAACAGGAAGCGACGCAGCCGGATGATGTTATTCGCATTGCTCTGTAAATAGGGTATGGAGGGGGAAACCCCTCCAGTCATCTCTTTAAACGCACCGATACGCCTCGTTACACCCCGCCGATAGCCTGATGATTCTGTGAGAATTACACTGCTTTTTTGCTGTAGTTAACTCATTATATTCACGAGGAAAATATGAAAAAGTTATTTATATGCTCAGGTTTGGGCATAATGTTTTTTATGCTTGCGGGTTGCACAACCAACTATGTGATGACGACGAAGAATGGGCAAACGATCGTAACTCAGGGTAAGCCGCAGTTAGATAAAGAGACGGGGATGACCAGTTATACCGATCAGGAAGGCAACCAGCGGGAAATTAACAGCAATGATGTGGCGCAGTTGATTAAGGCTGACTAAGCATTGGGCGCGATGCGGTGTTGGCGGCAACGCGCATTAAACCCGGCAGGCCTGGGGCTGCCGGGGAAGGGGAATGTTATGTCGCTGCTTCTTCTTTCAATACGACACTCTCTGTCGAATCCGCCGTCACTGGCGCAGTGCGATGGATCTCCGCCACGCGACGTCGCACGCCAAACCAGCCGGCGACCAGCAGAATAGCGATCAGCGGCAACGAGGCGATAGTGTAAGTTCCATTCGGGTAGTCAAACGCCATGAGTACCAACACGCTTAGTAAAAACAGCAGCGTTAGCCAGGAGGTAAAAGGCGCGCCGGGCAGTTTAAAACTGACGTCTGCGGCTTTGCCTTCTTTTATCGCCTGGCGTAAACGCATCTGGCACACCATGATAAACGCCCACGACGCGATAATGCCGAGCGAGGCAAAATTAAGAACGATCTCAAACACACGGGAGGGGACCAGGTAATTCAGGAACACGCCGACCACGTAAACCACCAGAGTCGCCAGAATTCCCGCATAGGGCACATGCTGACGGCTCATTTTCGCCATGAATTTCGGCGCGGAACCCCCCATCGACATTGAACGTAAAATTCTCCCCGTACAGTAAAGCCCGGAGTTCAGGCTGGAAAGCGCGGCGGTTAACACCACGATATTCATAATACTGCCGATATAAGGCACGCCAAGTTTAGAAAAGAAGGTGACAAACGGACTTTGCCCCGCCTGGTAGGCGTTCCACGGCAGCAGTAAAACCAGCAATACGACCGATCCTACATAGAAAAGACCAATACGCCAGATCACGCTATTGATGGCTTTTGGCACCATCGTCTGTGGATCTTTGCATTCCCCAGCGGCGGTACCGACCAGTTCAATCGACGCAAAGGCGAACACCACGCCCTGAATCAGTACCAGCGCGGGCAACAGGCCGTGCGGGAAAAAGCCGCCATTATCTGTAATCAGGTGAAAACCGGTGGCATTACCCTCAAGCGGTTGACCGGTACCGAGAAAAATCGTGCCTACCACCAGGAAGATAACAATGGCGAGTACTTTTATCAGCGCGAACCAGAACTCCATTTCGGCAAACCATTTTACGCCGATCATGTTCATGGTACCGACAATGGTTAACGCGCCGAGCGCGAACACCCATTGCGGAACGTCGCCAAATGCGCCCCAGTAGTGCATATATAACGCCACTGCGGTGATATCGACGATCCCGGTCATCGCCCAGTTAATAAAGTACATCCAGCCTGCGACGTAGGCCGCTTTTTCACCCAAAAACTCACGGGCGTAGGAGACGAAGCTCCCGCTGGAAGGGCGATGCAATACCAGTTCGCCCAGCGCGCGTAAAATGAAAAAAGAAAAAATGCCGCATACCAGATAGACCAGCGCCAGTGCCGGTCCGGCCATTTGCAATCGGGCGCCTGCGCCTAAAAATAAACCGGTGCCAATCGCGCCGCCGATAGCAATCATCTGAACCTGACGATTCCCCATCGCTTTGTGATACCCCTCTTCATGGGCGTTCAGCCAGCGTCGTTTCGCCGCATGTTGTTCTGCGGCGTGCGTAGTCTGTGTTTTCATTACGTTACCTGTTGTAGCCTGTCCTGACAGAAAAATTCCTTATGCCGCGACGGGCGCTCACCAATCGATTGCCTGCAATGGCGAATGCCGCTTTTCCCTGATTCTGTGACAGGGATAAAACCGCCGGCGGAGCATCCTACCTGCAATTGTTAAATGACGCAAAACATACGGAAAGAACAAAATGAGGATGTCGAGTTTATTTGTGTGGTCAGATGTGGTGCGGTGTGGTCACGATTCAGCCAGATAAGACGCCAGCACAAATCCGCAGTGATTACTTTGCGCAATAATTAACCAGCGCTAATCCCTGGTGGGATTTATGGTCATAGATATAACCTCGAACGGTAAACTACCTGACGATATTGCAGCAGCATAAGGTAAGGCCGTTGCGCCTGTTATTCTCATTTTCTCCTGAAAATGTATGCCTTTGAGCAATTTTGTTGATTGACATATCGTTATAATGAGAGAGGAGTAGGACATATAAAGCTATTGAGCAAAATTTGAAGGAGTATGATATGCCACATACATCAGTTTCTACCTATGCCAGGGCATTATCAGGAAATAAACTACCTCATGTTGCTGCAGGAGATTATGAAAATAAATTATCAACAAAAATCATGAAAGGCATCTTGTGGGTACTTACCGCAGGACTGGCCTACGGATTTACGCGAGTAATTGAACATTGTTGCAATGTTACGCCTAAAGTTGAGGAGTTCTGTGCCAATGCAGGGAATATCCATAATCATCTTGCTGATGCTGTACGTGATGGACTGTTTACTATAGATGTCGAGCTTTCTGATGGTCGGATGTTAACATTCGAACAACTCTCGCTGATGGCTGGACGTGAGCCAATCGTCAGGATATCGGATGGCGAACATACCGTTGAAGTTAAGGGGGCCTTTGAAGATATTTGTATGAGATTGGAAGAGGGCTTTTTTGAGGCGCCAGCGTACTATGCTTATGATATTGATAAAGACCATAAAACCGTCAGAGAACGAATAGCAGAATATAATGCCTTACCACAGGCATCAGGTGCCATTCCGAGTTTAGAATATTATATCGCTCGGGCCAACAGCATGGGCGAGGCGAAAGCGCAATGGGCGGCCGACATAAAATCTCGCTACCATAACTATTTGGACAAGTATTAAAAAGCGTTTATGTTTAGCCAGCTTTGTTAGAAATCAGACTCGCTGAGCTGGCGTTAAAAATTTTAACACGCCGCTATTTTGGCGGCGTGTCGCAAAGAGATTCTCAGCACCCGATTTCCGTTTGTAGGCCAAAATCCCACGTACCTCCGGCGGCTGTAGCCGGCCTGTCTTATTTTTTCAAAAGTATCCAACGCTATTCCACGGATAGGGTATCCTGTTGCGCAGCGATATCCACCTCAGCCTGTGTGCCGAACACAAGCATTAATGTTAATGGAAGCCTCAGATGACCTCTTTTTTACATGCTTATTTTACGCGATTAAATTGTCAGCCGTTGGGGGTTCCTACGGTTGAAGCGCTCAGAACGCTTCACTTAGCGCACAACTGCGCGATTCCTTTTGAAAATCTGGATGTGCTACTGCCTCGTGAAATACAGCTCGATGAGACGGCATTAGAGGAGAAACTGCTTTATGCCCGACGCGGTGGATACTGTTTTGAACTGAATGGTCTGTTTGAACGTGCGTTACGCGACATCGGTTTTAACGTCCGAAGCTTATTGGGGCGGGTCATTCTGTCTCATCCCGCCAGTTTACCGCCGCGCACGCACCGTTTGCTGCTGGTTGATGTTGAGGATGAGCAGTGGATCGCTGACGTGGGGTTTGGTGGCCAAACGCTAACCGCGCCGCTTCGTCTGCAGGCCGAAATTGCCCAGCAGACGCCGCATGGCGAATACCGCCTGATGCAGGAGGGGGGCACATGGATTTTACAATTCCTCCACCATGGGCACTGGCAGTCGATGTACTGTTTTGATCTGGGGGTGCAGCAGCAGAGCGATCATGTGATGGGCAATTTCTGGTCGGCTCACTGGCCGCAATCCCATTTTCGTCATCATTTGTTGATGTGCCGCCATTTGCCTGATGGCGGCAAGCTGACATTAACGAATTTCCACTTCACGCGTTACCACCAGGGACATGCCGTTGAACAGGCCAATGTACCGGATGTACCGTCGTTGTATCAGTTACTTCAGCAGCAGTTTGGTCTCGGCGTAAATGATGTAAAGCACGGTTTTACTGAGGCGGAGCTGGCCGCGGTAATGGCTGCATTTGATACCCATCCGGAGGCGGGAAAATAATTTTTTGCCGCGAGGATTTGCGGGCCTGACAAAGATTAAAAAGCAATGGCCCATTCGGCATGAAACAAAATGACCGCCTGGCCGGAGATGGTGACGTTTTCCGGCTGGTTATCGCGAATGGTGACGGTAACATCAACAGTACCCTCTTTGCCTAAAGCGCGCCCCTGATGGCCTTGAATCTGCAGCGTTTTACCGTCATGCGCCATCAGGCCATGATGGACGAGCCATGCACCCATCGGGCCATTGGCGTTTCCCGTTACCGGATCTTCCACAATCCCTATCGCCGGAGAAAACATTCGCCCATCGGTTTCGTTTTTTCCCGGACGAATCTGGAAAGGAAAAAAGCCGTTACAGCCAATTTGCTGGCTGATTGCCGTCAGGGCTGCCAGATTCGGAGAAAGGGCATCAATATCAACGTCTGGTTTGAGCAGGATCATCACTTTTGCATGTCCTGTTGAAGCCACCTGAATTGGCGCTCCCGGCACGATATCATCTTCAGTCAGGTTCAGCGCGGCGATGATGGCAGCCCGAATCTCTCCGACTAGCGGTGGTTCAAAAGAGGGCTGACCTTGTTCCAGCGTGATGCGATAGTCGTTGTGTTCGGCATGAATTTCAACGCGATGACGGCCCGCTAACGAGGTTTGCCAGACGGTGGTGTTTCCCAACCCCAGTACCGTTGCCCGAACATAATGCGCGGCCACGGTGGCATGACCACAGATGGGGACTTCTACTGTCGGTGTAAAATAGCGTATGCGCACATCACTCTCTTCGCTTTTTAGCAAAAAGGCGGTTTCCGAGTGACGAAGTTCACGGGCAATCAGCTGCATCTGCGCGTCGCTTAGCGTATCCGCATGTAAGACAACGCCAGCAGAGTTGCCGCGAAAGGGTTCGCTGGTGAAGGCGTCAACATGGTAAATCTGCGGTTTCATTGATGTTCTCCTTTGACTGAAGAATCATCATAGCCTGTGCGTTGCCGAATGACGACGCCCAGGCGTTTTCTTTGCCCGGTAAGCGTACCCCCGGGCAACGAGAATTAGCGGCGGGTACGAACAATCTGGTAGCGACGGGTGAAATACTCAAACGGCGCGCTCCAGACATGAACCAGACGGGTGAACGGGAAGAGCAGGAAAATAGTCATTCCCAGCACCAGATGAACGCGGAAAACAAACGCCACACCGCTCAGCATTTCCGAAGACCCGCCGCGGAAGGTGACAATACTTTGCGCCCAGCCCACCAACTTCATCATTTCGCTGCCATCCGGATATTGCGCCGAAAACGGAATGGTGCTCAGGCCAAGCAGGCACTGAATCAGCAAAATGCTCATGATGATAATATCTGGTGTAGTGGATGTCGCCCGCACACGCTGATTGGTCAGACGCCGCCACAGCAATCCCGCGCCGCCGATCAACGTTAATACGCCGCACACGCCGCCAAGGATCATCGCCATCTGCTGTTTTACCGCAATCGGCAGGAACCAGGCATACATCCAGTGCGGAGTCAGCATCCCAAACAGATGGCCAAAAAAGATCCCCAGAATGCCAATATGGAACAGATTCGACCATATCACCATCCCACGCTTATCCAGCATCTGGCTGGACGACGCGCGCCAGGTGTATTGTCCGTAGTCATAGCGCAGCCAACTGCCGAGGAAGAATACCGTGGCGCAAATATAGGGGTAGATGTCGTAAAAAAAGACGTTCAGGTACTGTATCATTTCGGGCCTCCCGCGCTGACGTCGACGTACTGCGGTGCCGCGTCCTGGCTAAAGCGTCGTTGATAATGGTGTAACGGTGAACTGTCACAGGTCGTGGCGTTATCTTCGATAAACTTCACCTGTTCTTCTTCCCAGACGGCATCCAGTGCCTGACGGGTATCATCCCGCGATTCCTGAACAATCTGTTTAGTGACGCTGTCACTTGTCAGTGGGCTGCCCGCCAGCGTCAGCAGGGCGTCAAACAGTTGATACCACGGCGCTCCTCGCTGTTTCAGACGACCGCCCAGCAGCGCCAGAATAGGGGCAATATTCTGTAATCCCTCGCGCGCTTCCGCTTCCGGCAACACGCTTAAGTACTCCAGATAGAGCGGCAGGTGATCCGGCAGTTCGCGGCAGTTGAGCTGCAGGCCCACGGTTTCATACTGACTTAACAAATCGACCATCGCCTGGCCGCGATCGCGGGACTCCGCATGAACATGCTCGAATAACAGCAATGAAGTGGCGCGCCCGCGGTCAAACACTTCGCACCATTCTGCTTGTTTATCCAGTAACGGCGCATAAAGCAGCTCGCGAGTGAAGTCGGCCAGCATTGGCGCATCGTGCTGGATAAGGGCGAACGCCTCATCCCGACATTCCCACAACCCGTCGTCCGGATACTCCATCAACAGGCCAATCGCTTTGAGGATTTGCATTATTCCCCCTCCGCTTTATCACGCACTTCGGTGATATTGATGGCATCAATACGGCTACTGTTGAACAGGTTGAATTTGGTATCCGAGCCGTGACAACCGTCGCCAAAAGTAAAGCCGCAGCCGTTGCGCTCCGGAAAGGCGTCGCGCGCCATTTCCCGGTGGCTGGTGGGAATGACAAAACGATCTTCATAATTGGCAATCGCCAGGTAGCGATACATCTCTTCAACCTGTTGTACGCTCAGACCCACTTCGTCAATCGCGCGGGTATCCGTCACGCCTTCAACCGTCTGCGAGCGCATGTAGTGGCGCATCGCCATCATCCGCTTTAGCGCCCGAATGACCGGACCGGTATCGCCCGCGCTGAGCATATTGGCCAGGTACTGAACCGGAATACGCAGCGTCTCCACCGCCGGCAGAATATTGCCATTGTGCGGCAACCCGCCCGCGTCGGCGTATGACTGGATGGGCGACAGCGGCGGTACGTACCAGACCATCGGCAGGGTACGGTATTCCGGGTGCAGCGGAAGCGCCAGCTTCCAGTCCATCGCCATTTTGTACACCGGCGACCGTTGGGCGGCGTCGATGACGTTTTGCGGGATGCCCTGTTTAAGCGCCTCCTCGATGACCGCCGGATCGTGCGGATCGAGAAACACATCGCACTGACGTTCATACAAATCCGTCTCGTGTTCGGTACTGGCCGCGTCTTCAATCCTGTCGGCGTCGTAGAGCAGAACGCCAAGATAACGGATGCGCCCGACGCAGGTTTCCGAGCAAACGGTCGGCTGGCCGGATTCAATACGCGGATAGCAAAATATGCACTTCTCAGACTTGCCGCTCTTCCAGTTAAAGTAGATTTTTTTGTACGGGCAGCCGCTGATACACAAACGCCAGCCCCGGCATTTATCCTGGTCGATTAGCACGATGCCGTCTTCTTCACGCTTATAAATAGCGCCACTTGGGCAGGTGGCGACACAACTGGGGTTCAGGCAGTGTTCGCACAGGCGCGGCAGGTACATCATGAAGGTGTTTTCGAACTGACCGTACATCTCCTTTTGTATGTTGTCGAAGTTACGGTCGCGGGCGCGTTTTTCAAACTCGCCGCCGAGCAGCTCTTCCCAGTTTGGCCCCCAGATCACCTTGTCCATCCGTTTTCCGTCAATCAGTGAACGAGGGCGGGCAGTGGGCTGATGCTTACTCTCCGGCGCATTATGTAAATGCTGATAATCGAAGGTAAAGGGTTCATAGTAATCATCGATTTGCGGAATCACCGGGTTGGCGAAAATTTTGCTAATTACCCCCATTTTGCCGCCCAGACGGGGCCTTATCTTGCCATTAACATCACGAACCCAACCGCCTTGCCACTCCTGCTGGTCTTCCCAGTTTTTGGGATAGCCGATGCCCGGTTTAGTTTCGACGTTATTGAACCATGCGTATTCCATCCCTTCACGTCCGGTCCAGACGTTTTTACAGGTGACGGAGCAGGTGTGACAGCCAATACATTTATCGAGATTCAGTACCATCCCAACCTGTGAGCGTATTTTCATTTTTTCGCCTCCTGTACCTGATCCCGGCCCTCATCATCCAGCCAGTTAATGTTTTTCATCTTCCTGATCATGATGAATTCATCTCGATTCGAACCCACGGTTCCGTAATAGTTGAAGCCGTAAGCCAGTTGCGCATAGCCGCCGATCATATGCGTCGGTTTTGGACAGACCCGGGTCACGGAGTTATGGATCCCGCCGCGCATTCCGGTCACTTCCGAGCCCGGAATATTCATAATTCGCTCCTGGGCGTGGTACATCATGGTCATACCCGGCGGGACGCGCTGGCTGACCACCGCACGAGCGGTAAGGGCGCCATTAGCGTTGAAGGCTTCAATCCAGTCGTTATCTTCAATACCCAATTCACGGGCATCGGCTTCGCTGATCCAGACAATCGGCCCGCCGCGCGACAACGTCAGCATCAGCAGGTTTTCGCTGTAGGTGGAGTGAATTCCCCATTTCTGGTGCGGCGTCAGGAAGTTAAGCGCTTTTTCCGGGAAGCCGTTGGGCGGAATTTCTCGCATTTCGCTGACGCTGCGGGTATCAATCGGCGGGCGATATGCCACCAGACTTTCGCCAAAAGCGCGCATCCACGCATGATCCTGATAGAGTTGTTGCCGCCCCGACAACGTGCGCCACGGGATCAGTTCATGTACGTTGGTATATCCGGCGTTATAAGAGACATGCTCGCTTTCCAGTCCTGACCAGGTCGGGCTGGAGATAATTTTGCGCGGTTGCGCCTGGATATCACGAAAGCGAATTTTCTCATCTTCTTTATTGATGGCCAGATGGGTGTGCTCGCGCCCGGTCATCTCGCCCAGCGCCTGCCAGGCTTTCACCGCCACCTGGCCGTTAGTTTCCGGCGCTAAGGCAAGAATCACTTCCGAGGCATCCAGCGCGGTGTCGATGCGCGGACGTCCTTTCGCCGGGCCATCGTGTTTGGTGTAATTGAGCTTACCGAGGAAATCGACTTCATCTTGCGTATTCCAGGCAATCCCCTTACCGCCGTTGCCTAATTTATCCAGCAGGGGACCCAGCGAGGTAAAACGTTCATAGGTGGCCGGATAATCGCGTTCAACCACGACGATATTGGGGGCGGTTTTGCCCGGAATAAGTTCGCACTCGCCTTTACGCCAGTCGAGAATATCAAATGGCTGCGCCAGTTCCGCCGGGGAATCATGCTGGAGCGGGTGTAACACCACATCGGTTTCCTGTCCGAGGTGTCCGACACACACTTCAGAAAAGACGCTGGCGATACCTTTGTAGATCTCCCAGTCGCTTTTGGATTCCCAGGCAGGATCGACCGCGGCGGAAAGGGGGTGGATAAACGGATGCATATCCGAGGTATTCATATCGTCTTTTTCATACCAGGTGGCGGTCGGCAAGACGATATCGGAAAACAGACAGGTACTGGACATACGGAAATCAAGCGTGACCAACAGATCGAGTTTGCCCTCAATCGCGGCGGACTGCCATTCCACCTCTTCAGGCTTAATTCCTTCGCTGGAGCCCAGCGCTTCGCCCTGGATACCGCTGTCGGTGCCCAGCAGATATTTGAGCATGTACTCATGACCTTTCCCGGAGGAGCCGAGCAGGTTAGAGCGCCAGACAAATAAATTTCGCGGGTGATTATGACCACTGTCAGGCTGTTCGCAGGCAAAACGGATAGCGCCTGATTTCAACGCCTGCACGGTATAATCCGCCGCAGACAACCCGGCTTTATCGGCGCTCGCTTTCACGCTGAGCGGGTTAAGATTAAGCTGCGGTGCCGAGGGTAGCCAGCCCATACGTTCCGCGCGCACGTTGAAATCGATCAGGTGTCCGGAAAATTTAGCCGGATCGGCCAACGGCGAGAGTAATTCTTGCGCAGTCAGTTTTTCATAGCGCCACTGGCTGGCATGGTTGTAGAAAAACGAGGTACTGTTCATCTGACGCGGTGGGCGATTCCAGTCCAGCGCGAAGGCCAGCGGCAGCCAGCCGGTTTGCGGCCGCAGCTTCTCCTGGCCGACATAGTGCGCCCAGCCGCCGCCGGTTTGTCCAACACAGCCGCAGAACACCAGCATGTTAATCATCCCACGGTAATTCATATCCATGTGATACCAGTGATTCACTCCCGCGCCGAGGATGATCATCGAACGACCGTGAGTTTTATGGGCGGTCTCGGCAAATTCACGCGCAATAGTTTCGATATGTCGACGCGGCACGCCGGTAATCTGTTCGCCCCAGGCCGGCGTGTAGGCTTTTACGTCGTTATAATTATTGGCGCTATGGCCGTCATCCAGACCACGATCCAGCCCATAATTAGCCAGCACCAGATCGTAAACGCTGACGACCATCCGCTCGCTACCGTCCGCCAGAGCCAGGCGTTTCACCGGCAACTGACGTACCAGCACCGGTTCCTGCCGCACGCTGCGGAAATGTGGGTTTTCGTTACCGCCAAAATAGGGGAAGGCGACACCCGCCACGTCATCATGCTGACCGAGTAAAGAGAGCGACAGTTCAGTTTCGACGCCCGCCGCCACCGGTTCCAGGTTCCATTTTCCCTTTTCGCCCCAGCGAAAACCGATAGAACCGTTGGGCGCGACCAGTTCGCCTGTACTGTTGAGCGCGACGGTTTTCCATTCCGGATTATTGGCTTCTCCCAGTCCATCCACCAGATCCGACGCGCGCATCATACGCCCCGGTACAGAACTGCCGTCTGCGCGCTCATCCAACAGGACCAGCATTGGCATGTCGGTATAACGGCGGCAATAGTTAAGGAAATAGTCGCTGGGATTATCGAGATGAAACTCTTTCAAAATGACGTGACCCATGGCCATCGCCAGCGCGCTGTCGGTACCTTGCTTTGGCGCCAGCCACTGATCGCACAGTTTAGCGACTTCGGAATAGTCCGGGGTGATGGCAATCGTCTTAGTGCCTTTGTAGCGCACTTCGGTAAAGAAGTGCGCGTCCGGGGTACGCGTCTGCGGCACGTTAGAGCCCCAGGCAATAATGTAGGCTGAGTTATACCAGTCGGCGGACTCCGGCACATCAGTCTGCTCGCCCCAGGTCATTGGCGACGCGGGCGGAAGATCGCAATACCAGTCATAGAAGCTCAGACAAGTACCGCCAAGCAATGACAGATAACGTGTTCCGGCGGCGTAAGAAACCATCGACATCGCCGGAATAGGTGAAAACCCCGCCACACGATCCGGACCATAGGTTTTGATTGTCCAGACGTTAGCGGCGGCAATGAGCTGATTCAGCTCTTTCCAGTTCGAACGAATAAAGCCGCCATGTCCGCGCACCTGTTTGTAACTTTGGCATTTTTGCGGGTCGTTCATTATCGATTCCCATGCCAGTACCGGATCGCTGTGCCGGGAAAGAGCCTCGCGCCACAGTTCTATCAGCCGCTTACGCACCAGAGGGTATTTCAGACGATTGGCGCTATAGAGATACCAGGAGTAGCTGGCGCCGCGCGGGCAGCCGCGCGGTTCATGGTTCGGCAAATCGGGACGCGTGCGCGGGTAGTCGGTTTGCTGGGTTTCCCACGTCACCAGACCGTTTTTGACATAAATTTTCCAGCTACAGGAGCCCGTGCAGTTGACGCCGTGGGTTGAGCGCACGATCTTATCAAACTGCCAGCGCTGGCGATAACTGTCTTCCCAGTCGCGGTTGGTATGCATCACCTGACCATGGCCGTCGGCAAAGGTATCGCCTTTTTGTTTAAAGTAACGAAAGCGATCCAACAGTTTACTCATGACATTTCTCCTGCTTCGATAAATTTTCCGCCATCCTGCCGATTTGGCGTTAAACCATTACCGGATGGCCGTCCTACAGGTGTGTATGTTGTTATTGTTGTTGTTTAGGCTTACGACGCCCGTAGACCAGCCAGGTCAGCAGGACGCAAGCGATGTAAAACAGCAAAAAGATTTTCATGGCGCCCACCGGCGAGCCGGTCAAGGCCAAAGAGGTGCCAAACGCTTTTGGAATAAAGAAGCCGCCCACAGCGCCAATAGCGGAGATAAAACCGAGCGCGGCGGCGGTATCCGTCACCGCTTCGCGCTGCGCCTGCTCATCGCTCCCGCCGCGCAGTTTGACGTTGTAGAGCGTGATCTGACGGAAGATCACCGCAATCATCTGGAAGGTAGAACCGCTGCCGAGACCCGCTGTCAAAAACAGGCCCATAAAAACAAGATAGAACGCGCTAAAGCTGCCTGCACCGGAGCCTGGCAGCGTGAGGAATAGCAGGGCGGTAAACAGCGCCATAAAGATAAAATTAATGAGCGTTACGCGAACGCCGCCGAATTTATCGGAGATCACGCCGCCTGCCGATCGCGCCAGCGCGCCGATAAAGGGGCCAAAGAACGCCAGTTGCAGAATGTTTACGTCGGGAAATTGCGTTTTGGCGAGCATGGCGAAACCTGCGGAAAAGCCGATGAATGACCCGAATGTCGCCAGGTACAGCAGGCTAAGCAGCCACAGGTGCAGACGTTTTAGCACCGGCAATTGCGAGGCGACAGACGCTTTTGAACTGCCGATATCGTTCATACCAAACCAGGCGGCAAGCGTCGCGATAACCAGTAACGGCACCCAGATCCAGGCGGCGTTAGTGAGGGCGAGCAGGGAGCCATCAGGTTGCGGCACGCCCCGGACGCCTAAAAAAGTAAATATCGGCAGAAAAATAACCAGCGGCGCAATCAACTGCATCATACTGACGCCAAGATTTCCCAGTCCGCCGTTAATACCCAACGCGCTACCTTGTCTGGCTTTTGGAAAGAAAAAACTGATGTTGCCCATACTGGACGCGAAGTTTGCCCCCGCAAAACCGCACAACAGAGCGATGAGCATAAATACCCCGAAAGGGGTGGCAGGATTTTGCACGGCGAATCCCAGCCAGGCACAGGGAATAATCAATATTACGGTACTTAATACGGTCCATTTACGACCACCAAACAGTGGCACCATAAAGGAGTAGGGCACGCGTAATATTGCGCCGGAAAGAGAAGGTAGTGCGGTTAATAAAAAGAGTTGGTCAGTGGTAAAATTAAACCCAATTTTATTGAGGTTGACGGCAACAGCGCTAAACAACATCCAGACGCAAAATGCCAGGAGCAAACAACTTACTGAAATCCATAAGTTTCTTCTGGCGATGCCTTTCCCTTTATTCTCCCAGAAGGCTGGATTTTCAGGTCGCCAGTCACTCAAGAGATAACGATTATAATTCTCGTTTTGTCGTGTCATTTTACCCCTCACATGCGCATATCATTTGAAAAAAACACAAAAAAGAGCCAGAGCGTCACGCGCTCTTTTGAGAACTTATTGAAGTTTTTTTAGAATATTGAGTGAAAGAATAGATAAAAAACCAGGCCAGCGCGGCGCGAAGAGGAGATATGATGTTTCTTAATTGTTACTATTTGTAAATTAAAAGGGATTTTTATTAAATTATTTGTAACTTTACGCAAAGAGTTCAAGCGTAATCATCCGATCCAGATGGTATTTAAACGCGGGATCGGCCATTTCCGGAATACCCAGTACATACATACCGTCCAGCCCGCACACCAGTGCGATAAGCCGCCAGGCGATATCCGTGGCGTTAGCAGTAAACGTAAATTCTCCTGCCTGTTTGCCCTGCTCGATAATAGTGACCGTTTCCTCATGCCACATCTGCATCGTAAGGAGATAAGCATCTCTGATGTGCGGATCCCGATCGGCCAGAATTTGCGCCTCTCGCCACAATTTTATGTAAGGCTCAAAGCCGCCGTCTTCGCTACCCAACATAGCGTGAAGCCGAGCACGCCAGGTGGCGGGCGGCGGAACTTGCCCGGCATCAAGCAGGGTGCGTATCAAATGGACAAAGGCCAGCGCTTTGAGCTCGCCCGCCGAGCTGAAGTGGTGATGCACCTGGCCGGCGGCGACATCGGCTTCTGAGGCGATACGTCGCACCGTCATGGCGGCAAACCCCTCTGTCAGCGCCACGCGCATCGCCGCTTGCAGGATCACTTCGCGGCGTTCATCCCGGTTAAGGTAACTCATATTTTCCCCACATTAGCCAATGCGCGCAGTGTAACAAAAAGCTGGACATTCGTTCAACTTACCGTAGGATCCTGAAACTGGACAAGCGTCCAAATTTGAATTTTTGAAGGGAGAGTTATGTTTCGTCAGTGGTTAACGTTAGTCATTATTGTGCTGGTCTATATTCCTGTCGCCATTGATGCCACGGTCTTGCATGTCGCCGCCCCGACACTGAGTATGACACTGGGGGCCAGCGGCAACGAGCTGCTGTGGATCATTGATATTTATTCTTTGGTCATGGCTGGCATGGTGTTGCCGATGGGCGCGCTTGGCGATCGTATCGGTTTTAAACGCCTGCTGATGCTGGGTGGGACGCTCTTTGGCCTGGCATCACTGGCGGCGGCGTTTTCGCATACCGCCAGTTGGCTTATCGCCACCAGGGTATTGCTGGCTATTGGCGCGGCGATGATTGTACCGGCGACGCTGGCCGGGATACGCGCCACCTTTTGTGAAGAGAAGCATCGCAACATGGCGCTGGGCGTCTGGGCAGCGGTAGGTTCAGGCGGAGCGGCGTTTGGGCCGCTCATCGGCGGCATATTATTAGAGCATTTTTACTGGGGATCGGTTTTCCTGATCAACGTGCCGATTGTGCTGGTCGTCATGGGCTTAACCGCCCGTTATGTTCCTCGCCAGGCGGGCCGTCGCGATCAACCGCTCAATCTTGGCCATGCGGTGATGCTGATTATTGCCATTTTGCTGTTGGTCTATAGCGCTAAAACCGCGCTGAAAGGGCATCTGTCGCTGTGGATCATCTCGTTTACCCTGCTTACCGGCGCGTTGCTCCTGGGACTCTTTATCCGCACACAGCTTGCGACATCGCGTCCGATGATTGATATGCGACTATTTACCCATCGCATTATCCTGAGCGGCGTCGTGATGGCGATGACCGCGATGATCACTCTGGTGGGTTTTGAGCTGCTGATGGCGCAAGAGCTACAGTTTGTTCACGGGCTATCGCCTTATGAGGCCGGGGTATTTATGCTGCCAGTGATGGTCGCCAGTGGATTCAGCGGGCCGATTGCGGGCGTGCTGGTCTCGCGTCTGGGACTACGGCTGGTCGCGACGGGCGGCATGGCGTTAAGCGCGCTGAGTTTTTATGGTCTGGCGATGACGGATTTCAGCACCCAGCAATGGCAGGCCTGGGGGCTGATGGCGCTGCTGGGATTTAGCGCCGCCAGCGCATTGCTGGCTTCCACGTCGGCAATTATGGCCGCTGCGCCGGCAGAAAAAGCGGCGGCGGCCGGCGCGATCGAAACGATGGCTTATGAACTGGGCGCAGGACTGGGCATTGCCATTTTCGGCCTGTTGTTAAGCCGTAGCTTCTCCGCTTCTATCCGTCTGCCTGCCGGGCTTGAGGCGCAAGAGATTGCCAGAGCGTCATCTTCAATGGGTGAAGCTGTGCAGTTGGCGAATAGCCTGCCGCCCACGCTGGGGCAGGCAATACTGGACGCCGCCAGACAGGCCTTTATCTGGTCGCATAGCGTGGCGTTAAGCAGCGCCGGGAGTATGCTTCTTTTGCTGGCGGTAGGGATGTGGTTCAGCCTGGCAAAAGCCCAACGCCGATAACATAACGCCTGATGAGATAAGCGCTTAATGCGCTAGCTGGCAGGGGGAGTCCATTTCCTCAACTTCTTTACCGCTGAGGCGTGCGTATTGCCCCGTCAGTCGCCAGAAAGCAGGCTGGGTTTCGGTATAAATTTCCGCAGCCAGAATCAGCCGACGGCGATCAACTTCGTTCAGTTCCAGTAAGGTCCAGGGAATAAAATAGCGATCGGTATCGGTAAGCCGAAACCACAGCGGACACCCGCAGCCGGAACAGAAGTAGCGTTCGCCGCGTGAAGAGGATGAAAAGTATGGCGGTTCCGGGGAAAGGGGGGCTAGCTGTGGTTGCCCGCAGGCTTCCAGATACATGGCTATTCCACCCGACCATTTTTGACACAGCGTACAATGGCAGGCATAGACATCCAGCATTTCGACGTCAACGGTAAAATGGCTCTGTCCGCAAAGACAACGACCAGTGAACGTCTGCACGGCATACTCCTTATGACCGAGTCTACATCAAGAGAAAAAGCCAGCCCTGAAAGGACTGGCTTTGTATTCAGACTACAACAAAATTAGAACTGGTAGTTCAGACCAACAGCAACGATGTTGTCGGTAGACACTTTAGCCGCTTTGGTGAAAGCGCTGTCGTCCAGCAGGTTGATTTTGTAATCAACGAAGGTGGACATGTTTTTGTTGAAGTAATAGGTTGCGCCGACATCGATGTACTCAACCAGATCCTGGTCGCCGTAAGTACCCAGGTTTTTACCTTTGGATTTCAGGTAAGCGATGGACGGACGCAGACCGAAGTCGAACTGATACTGAGCAACCGCTTCGAAGTTCTGGGTTTTATTCGCGATAAACGCATCACCCGCTGAATCTTCACCGAAGGTGGTCATGTTCAGCGTTTCGGAGTAGGTGGTCGCCAGGTAGATGTTGTTCGCATCATATTTCAGACCAGCAGCCCAGACTTCAGCGTTTTTACCCGCAGCATTCAGGTTGCTCGCTGCTTTCACCTGGTTGTTAGTACGGTCAGACTTCGCATAGGCCGCACCTACGCCAAAACCTTCGTACTCATACGTTGCGGACAGACCGAAACCGTCGCCGTTAGACTCGTACGCGCCGTCACGGTCGTTTTTGCCCTGGTACTGCGCGGCAAAGTTCAGACCTTCAACCAGGCCAAAGAAGTCAGTGTTACGGTAGGTGGCAACACCAGTAGTACGGCCAGTCATGAAGACGTCAGTCTGAGTCCAGGTATCGCCACCGAACTCTGGCAGAACGTCGGTCCATGCGCCGATGTCGTAAGCAACGCCGTAGTTACGACCGTAGTCGAAAGAACCGTAGTCAGCGAATTTCAGACCAGCAAACGCCAGACGGGTTTTGTCTTTGTCAGCGCCCTGGCTTTCAGTACGGTTGCCTTTGAATTCATATTCCCACTGGCCAAAACCGGTTAACTGATCGTTGATCTGCGTTTCGCCTTTAAAGCCCAGACGCGCGTAAGTTTTGTCACCATCACTTCCGTTATCATCAGAGAAATAATGCTGAGCGTGAACTTTACCGTACAGATCCAGTTTATTGCCGTCTTTGTTATATACCTCGGCTGCATTTACAACGCCTGCTGCCAACAGGGAAGTCACTGCCACTGCCACTAACTTAAGTTTCATTTTAATAATCCTTATAATTTTCTTAGCGTGTTTCCTCAACCATTGTTAAACGAGGCGTTTGTCAATGGCAGACTATTTTTAAATGACGGAGTGGCATAAGTTCAATAATAAGTTTCATAAGATTACAAATTATTTTAATTTGTGTGATCGAGATCTCCTTAATACATTTGAGAGTATTAATTTAAATAGGGATTTTCTAATAAAATATATTTTCGAAGGGGATTGTTTGGCTGTTTATGATTTTATTTTTGGTAGTAACGGCTGATTATTATATGCACTAATACAGTTGCCAGCTAGCGTTAATTATATATTTGTTAATATAATTATATCATCACATTAACATATTTAACGATTTTATAAAATCCATTTTTACCAGCGCAATCCTGGCATGGCGCAGGGGGAGCACGTGAAAATGAAAAATCGTCAAAGACACACAGGCGATAGATAAAAGCGTAGTTGTGTTATGAAGAGTGTCAAGGTGCAGCGGGTCGATTTAATATCAACATCGGCCCGCCCGTCGCTATTAGCGCCGCCGCGTTGCCAGCCAACAAAGTAGCGAACCTACGCAAACCATGACTGCGCCTTGCCAGAAGGAGAATGACAGTGGTGAGCTGAGTAACAGCGCTGCCAGAGCAGAGGACATGACGGGGGTAAAATAAGACCCTACGGCCATGATAGTCACATTGCCATGAAGTATGCCCACATTCCATGCTGCGTAGGCGAACCCCAACGTTAATGCCGCGGTAAAAAGTTTAGCAATCACCGGTAGGCTAAATATCATGGCAGGCTGCGGTGTAAGAAAATAGTGGAACCACAGCGCCACGGCAGTGAGTAACACAAAGACGGTGATACCGTTAAAACCACGCGCATATTTATTTGTGACGGTGCAGTACGTCGCCCATATAAACGCCCCAAGAAATGCCAGTAAATAACTTAGCGGACTGGTGGCGACATTGCTGATAATTTCTCCTGGATTAAGACCATTCTCGCCCCCCAGAACCCAGCAAACGCCAGTAAGTGCAATAAGCAATCCAGGAACAATAAGCCAGTTAGTTTTTTGCCCATTAAAAAGAATAGCAAACAGAATGGTCAGGCTGGGCCATAAATAGTTAACCATGCCGACTTCGATAGCCTGATGGCGAGTGGCGGCATAACCGAGAGAAAGCGCCAGGCATATTTCATAACTGACAAACAGTACGCTGCCTGCGATGAGGTATCGCCCCGGGAAACGACGGATATCAGGTAATCCGACGGTAAAAATCAGCAGCAGGCCGCTTAATGAATAGATCATGGCTGCGCCGCCTACCGGTCCGAGACCTTCGCTGACGCCGCGAATTAACCCAACCATCGTGCTCCACAGAACGATGGCAACAAGCCCTATTAGCGTTGCTTTTTGTGATGTCATGCTTTGTGACTGTCCTGAATACCGCGCAAAATAAACTGCCACTTATAGCACTTTTTCCGGGGGCGATGCCATGCAGTGTCATTTTTTAGTACCTCCCTGGAGTTATTGCGGTTTAAAAATAGGGCTATTTAATAGCGGAACCGTTTCAATATTGATTTGACGCAAAAAAGTTATCGATTTTGCTGTTAGTTTCCTCGCGAAGTTATACACGCATCCTGGACTGAGGTTTTGCTGCAGTTCGAAGGAGGCGTGCATCCGTGGAAAAAAGAGGAAAGCAATGGACGTCAGCCGCAGACAATTTTTTAAAATCTGCGCGGGCGGTATGGCGGGAACAACGGTGGCCGCACTGGGTTTTACCCCTAAAATGGCCCTGGCTCAGGCGCGAAACTATAAGCTGTTGCGCGCAAAAGAGATCCGTAACTCCTGCACATACTGTTCCGTAGGTTGCGGGCTATTAATGTATAGCCTGGGAGATGGGGCAAAAAACGCGAAAGAAGCGATTTACCATATTGAAGGCGACCCGGATCATCCGGTAAGCCGTGGCGCGCTGTGCCCGAAAGGGGCCGGTTTGCTGGACTATGTTCACAGTGAAGATCGCCTACGCTATCCGGAATACCGCGCGCCAGGTTCCGACAAGTGGCAGCGCATTAGCTGGGATGACGCTTTCACTCGTATTGCTAAATTAATGAAAGCCGACCGTGACGCCAACTTTATTGAAAAGAATGAGCAGGGCGTCACGGTTAACCGCTGGCTCTCTACCGGGATGCTGTGCGCCTCGGCGGCCAGCAATGAAACGGGTATGCTGACGCAGAAGTTTGCGCGTTCTCTCGGTATGCTGGCGGTAGATAACCAGGCGCGCGTCTGACACGGACCAACGGTAGCAAGTCTTGCTCCAACATTTGGTCGCGGTGCGATGACCAACCACTGGGTGGATATTAAAAACGCCAACGTCGTGATGGTGATGGGCGGCAATGCCGCAGAAGCGCATCCGGTGGGTTTCCGCTGGGCGATGGAAGCGAAAAACAACAACGATGCGACGTTGATTGTCGTTGATCCACGCTTTACGCGTACGGCGTCGGTGGCGGATATCTATGCGCCAATACGTTCCGGTACAGACATTACCTTTCTGTCCGGCGTGTTGCTGTACCTGATCGAAAATAACAAAATCAACGCTGAATACGTTAAGCATTACACCAACGCCAGCCTGCTGGTGCGGGATGATTTTGCCTTTGATGACGGCCTTTTCAGCGGCTATGACGCCCAAAAGCGTCAGTACGATAAATCCTCCTGGAACTACCAGTTCGATGAAAACGGCTATGCCAAACGTGATGAAACGTTGACGCACCCACGCTGTGTGTGGAATCTGCTGAAGCAGCACGTTTCGCGCTATACGCCGGACGTCGTGGAAAACATCTGCGGTACGCCGAAAGCGGACTTCCTGAAGGTGTGTGAGGTGTTGGCCTCTACCAGCGTTCCGGATCGCACGACGACCTTCCTGTATGCGCTGGGCTGGACGCAACATACTGTCGGAGCGCAGAACATCCGTACTATGGCGATGATCCAGTTGCTGCTCGGCAATATGGGGATGGCTGGCGGCGGTGTGAACGCCTTGCGCGGCCACTCTAATATTCAGGGCTTAACGGATTTAGGACTGCTCTCCACCAGCCTGCCGGGCTACCTGACGCTACCGTCAGAAAAACAGGCCGATCTGCAAACTTATCTGTCCGCGAATACCCCCAAAGCGACGCTGGCCGATCAGGTCAACTACTGGGGTAATTATCCTAAGTTCTTCGTCAGCCTGATGAAATCTTTCTATGGCGATGCGGCGCAGAAAGAGAATGACTGGGGCTTTGCCTGGCTGCCTAAGTGGGATCAGTCCTATGACGTGATCAAATATTTCAACATGATGGATAGCGGGAAAGTCACCGGCTATTTCTGTCAGGGCTTTAACCCGGTGGCGTCCTTCCCGGACAAAAACAAAGTGGTGCAAAGCTTAAGCAAACTGAAGTATCTGGTCGTTATCGATCCGCTGGTGACTGAAACGTCGACGTTCTGGCAGAACCACGGCGAATCTAATGATGTCGATCCGACAACGATTCAGACCGAAGTCTTCCGTCTGCCGTCTACCTGTTTTGCGGAAGAGGATGGCTCTATCGCTAACTCCGGTCGCTGGTTACAGTGGCACTGGAAAGGTCAGGACGCGCCGGGCGAAGCGCGTAACGACGGCGAGATTCTGGCCGGTATTTACCATCGTCTGCGTGAAATGTATCGCGCAGAAGGCGGTAAAGGCGCCGAACCACTATTGAAGATGAGCTGGAACTACAAGCAGCCGGATGAACCGCATTCGGAAGAAGTGGCGAAAGAGAACAACGGCTATGCGCTGGAAGATCTCTATGATGCCAACGGTACACTGCTTGCCAGGAAAGGCCAGTTGTTGAGCAGTTTTGCATTACTGCGCGATGACGGTACGACATCCTCCTCCTGCTGGATTTATACCGGTAGCTGGACGGAGCAGGGCAACCAGATGTCCAGACGTGATAATGCCGACCCGTCAGGGCTTGGCAATACACTGGGTTGGGCGTGGGCGTGGCCGCTAAACCGTCGCGTATTGTATAACCGCGCTTCGGCGGACTCGCAGGGTAAACCGTGGGATCCAAAACGGATGCTGATCCAGTGGAACGGCGCGAAGTGGACAGGGAACGATATTCCGGACTTTAACAACGCGGCGCCGGGGAGCGGGACCAATCCGTTTATCATGCAGCCGGAAGGGCTGGGACGTCTGTTTGCTATTGATAAAATGGCGGAAGGGCCGTTCCCTGAACACTACGAGCCGATGGAAACGCCGCTGGGCACTAACCCGCTGCACCCGAATGTGGTCTCGAACCCGGCGGCGCGTCTGTATGAAGAAGATGCGCTGCGCATGGGTAAGAAGGAGCAGTTTCCGTACGTGGGCACGACTTACCGCCTCACAGAGCATTTCCATACCTGGACCAAACATGCGCTACTTAACGCTATCGCTCAGCCGGAACAGTTTGTGGAGATCAGTGAGACGCTGGCGGCAGCGAAAGGTATTGCTAACGGCGACTATGTGAAGGTGAGCAGTAAACGCGGGTTTATTCGCGCGGTCGCGGTGGTAACTCGTCGTCTTCGCACTCTGCATGTCAACGGTCAGCAGGTTGAAACGGTGGGGATCCCGATTCACTGGGGCTTTGAGGGTGTCGCGCGCAAAGGCTATATCGCCAATACTCTGACGCCAAATGTCGGTGATGCCAACTCGCAAACGCCGGAATACAAAGCGTTTTTAGTTAACATCGAGAAGGCGTAAGGGAGGCGAACATATGTCTATGGAAACGCAGGACATTATTAAACGGTCCGCAACAAACGCCATCACGCCACCTCCACAGGCGCGTGATTACAAAGCCGAAGTCGCGAAACTGATCGACGTCTCCTCCTGTGTCGGCTGTAAAGCCTGCCAGGTAGCCTGTTCTGAATGGAACGATATTCGCGATGACGTTGGCCATTGTGTCGGGGTGTACGATAACCCTGCCGATCTCAGCGCCAAGTCCTGGACGGTGATGCGCTTTACCGAAACCGAGCAGAACGGCAAGCTGGAGTGGCTGATTCGTAAAGATGGTTGTATGCACTGTGAAGATCCGGGCTGTCTTAAAGCCTGTCCATCTGCCGGGGCTATCATCCAGTACGCGAACGGGATTGTTGATTTTCAATCTGAACACTGTATCGGCTGTGGTTACTGTATCGCCGGGTGTCCATTTAATATTCCGCGCCTCAACAAAGAGGACAACCGCGTTTATAAATGTACGCTTTGCGTCGATCGCGTCAGCGTGGGCCAGGAACCGGCCTGCGTCAAAACTTGTCCGACCGGGGCTATTCACTTCGGCACCAAAAAAGAGATGCTGGAACTGGGTGAGCAACGCGTGGAGAAGTTAAAAGCGCGTGGCTTTGAACATGCCGGTATCTACAACCCGCAGGGCGTCGGCGGTACGCACGTTATGTATGTGCTGCACCATGCCAATCAGCCGGAGTTGTACCACGGCTTGCCGAAAGATCCGCAGATCGATACCTCAATCAATCTGTGGAAAGGGGCGCTAAAACCGCTGGCCGCAGCGGGCTTTATCGCCACTTTCGCCGGTCTGATTTACCACTACATCGGTATTGGCCCGAATAAAGAAACGGACGACGATGAGGAGGATCATCATGAGTAAGTCGAAAATGATTGTGCGCACGAAATTTGTCGATCGCGCCTGTCACTGGACGGTGGTGATCTGCTTCTTCCTGGTAGCGCTGTCGGGGATTTCGTTTTTCTTCCCGACGCTACAATGGTTGACGCAAACCTTTGGCACGCCGCAGATGGGACGTATTTTGCACCCGTTCTTCGGTATTGCCATTTTCATCGCGCTGATGTTTATGTTCGTGCGTTTCGTCCACCACAACATCCCGGATAAAAAAGACATTCCGTGGCTGAAAAATATTGTCGAAGTATTGAAAGGCAATGAGCATAAGGTGGCGGATGTCGGCAAATACAATGCCGGACAGAAGATGATGTTCTGGTCCATTATGAGTATGATTTTTGTGCTGCTGGTAACTGGCGTGATTATCTGGCGTCCGTATTTCGCGCAGTATTTCCCCATGCAGGTGGTGCGTTATAGCCTGTTAATTCATGCGGCGGCGGGCATTATTTTAATGCACGCGATCCTCATCCATATGTATATGGCATTTTGGGTGAAAGGCTCGATTAAGGGCATGATCGAAGGGAAGGTCAGCCGTCGCTGGGCGAAGAAACATCATCCACGCTGGTATCGTGAAATCGAGAAGGCGGAAGCAAAAAAAGAGAGCGAAGAAGGTATTCAGTAATTCTTTCGCGATCTGATAAACAAGGCGCTATCCTCGTAGCGCCTTGTTTTCATCTGCTGTCTGTTATCAAACCTACTCAGACGACCACAGCAAATCGTTTAACGACGGAAATCGATGACCATACGGCCACGAATTTGTCCCTGTTCCATCTCTTTAAAAATAACGTTGATATCTTCAAGCGGACGTAAAGCGACTTTTGGCACGACTTTTCCTTCCGCCGCGAACTGGAAGGCTTCGGTCAGATCCTGACGTGTCCCCACCAACGAACCGACAACCTGAATGCCATCCAGCACCAGGCGAGGGATATCAAGGTTCATGGCTTCTGGCGGCAGCCCGACTGCCACCACGCGGCCTCCGGCGCGAACGGCATCTACTGCGGAATTAAACGCCGCCTTAGCGACCGCGGTAACCACCGCTGCGTGCGCGCCACCGGTTTTTTCCTGCACAATTTTAGCCGCATCTTCCGTACGTGAATTAATGGTCAGATCTGCGCCCATTTCCTCGGCCAGTTTCAGTTGTCCATCATTGACATCAATGGCGATCACTTTCGCATTGAAAACGTTTTTCGCGTACTGCAAGGCCAGATTACCCAGACCGCCCAGACCGTAGATGGCAATCCACTGGCCAGGTTTAATATGAGAAATCTTCACCGCTTTATACGTGGTAACGCCCGCGCAGGTAATACTACTTGCCGCCGCAGAGTCCAGACCTTCCGGTACTTTCACCGCATAATCCGCGACGACAATACACTCTTCGGCCATGCCGCCATCTACCGTGTAACCGGCATTTTTCACGTTGCGGCATAAGGTTTCATTGCCCGTATTGCAATACTCACAGTGTCCGCATCCTTCATAAAACCACGCGACACTCGCGCGATCGCCGGGTTTCAGCGAGGTGACACCGGGACCGACTTCCGCCACGACGCCAATGCCTTCGTGTCCCAGAATGACGCCGGTTTTGTCACCGAAATCTCCGTTTTTCACGTGTAGATCGGTATGGCATACGCCGCAGCACTCCATTTTTAGCAAAGCTTCACCGTGGCGAAGGGGACGCAGCGTTTTCTCAGTAACATCAACCTGATGATCTTGTGTGACAACAGCAGCTTTCATAACCTTCTCCTTTATTAATAGTGAACTGCATAGCAGGTAATAGCAGGTAAGGTGCTATTACCTCTTTAGGATTAATATTTCTGATGAGTTATGCAAGGCGGCAGAAATACAATGTAATAGTTTAGCCAGGATTATCCTGATAAATCCCCGTTCAATACATAAAGGTGGCTAATATTAGTAGCTTGACAAATAAGCAGGAAAAGGAATGCAGGTGTGTCGACAGACTCACCAAAACTAAAGCAGAAAGTGATATCCGGCGGCATTCACCGCCGGGTACGTATTAAATGGAAGTCCGACGGTAATCGCGGTATTCCGGTTTCCAGAAGTTATCGTCAATCGCCTGTTGCAGCGCTTCCGCAGAGGTTTTCACCGCTACACCTTGTTGCTGCGCCATTTTGCCTACGGCAAAAGCGATAGCGCGCGACACGACCTGGATGTCCTTAAGCGCTGGCAACACTAATCCTTCGCCGTTATTCACCAGCGGAGAATGTTTCGCCAGCGTCTCACTGGCTGACATCAGCATTTCATCAGTAATGCGCGATGCGCCGGAAGCGATAACCCCCAGTCCGATGCCAGGGAAAATATAGGCGTTATTACATTGTGCGATCGGATAAATCTTATCTTTCCAGATGACCGGCGAGAATGGGCTGCCGGTTGCCACCAGCGCGTTGCCTTCCGTCCAGGCGATAATGTCCTGTGGCGTGGCCTCCACGCGAGAGGTGGGATTAGAGAGCGGCATGACGATCGGGCGAGGGCAATGCTTATGCATCTCGCGGATGATCTCTTCAGTAAAGAGCCCGGTCTGGCCGGAAACCCCGATCAGGATATCCGGCTTCACGTTACGCACCACATCCAGCAGCGACAGCACGTCATTTTCGATATCCCAGTGCTGGAGATTGTCGCATTTCTGCACCAGTTTAGCCTGGAACGGCAATAAATTAGGCATCCGGTCCGTCAACAGGCCGAAGCGATCGACCATAAAAACGTTCTGTCGAGCGGCGTCTTCGCTTAAACCTTCACGCTGAGTCTGCGCGATGATTTGTTCAGCAATCCCACATCCGGCGGAACCCGCGCCGAGAAAAACGATTTTCTGCTCGCTAAGCTGACTGCCGGCAGCGCGGCTGGCGGCGATCAACGTACCGACGGTCACGGCTGCGGTGCCCTGAATATCATCGTTAAAGGAGCAAATCTCATCACGATAGCGCGCCAACAGCGGCATTGCGTTTTTCTGCGCGAAATCTTCAAACTGTAGCAGGATATCTGGCCAGCGCTGCTTAACGGCCTGAATAAACTCATCGACAAACGCATAATACTCATCGTCGGTAATGCGCGGATGACGCCAGCCCATGTAAAGCGGATCGTTGAGTAACTGCTGATTGTTGGTGCCGACATCCAGCACAACGGGAAGGGTATAGGCCGGACTAATGCCGCCGCAGGCGGTGTATAATGACAGCTTACCGATAGGGATCCCCATCCCGCCGATGCCCTGATCGCCAAGCCCCAGAATCCGCTCGCCATCCGTTACCACAATAACTTTAATGTTATGGTTAGGCACATTCTGCAAAATGTCGTCCATATTGTGACGATTCGGATAAGAGATAAACACGCCGCGCGCCCGGCGATAAATCTCAGAGAAGCGCTCACAGGCCGCGCCCACGGTCGGGGTATAGATAACCGGCATCATCTCTTCAAGATGGTTTTGCACCAGTCGATAAAAGAGCGTTTCGTTGGTATCCTGGATATTACGCAGATAAATATGCTTATCGATTTCCGTTTTAAACCCCTGATACTGGAGCCAGGCGCGTTCGGCCTGTTCTTCAATCGACTCGACGACCTCCGGCAGCAGTCCTGACAAATTGAAGTTGCGGCGCTCTTCTACGCTAAAAGCGCTGCCTTTGTTTAACAGGGGGAATTCCAGCAATACAGGGCCAGCGTAAGGGATATAAAGGGAACGTGCTTTCTTGGTTGTAGTTTCCATGTTACTCACTCTTTTTCGAATAACTGTCCCTGGCACCGTCGTTTATCATCATATATTGCCTTCCACCAGGGAACCGACGCTGAGTATAAAGCATTGTGAGACGTTAAGGTCATTCCTATAAACAAAAACACCATTGCAGATGCAATGGTGTTTAACGTCATTTCAGGACTGTACGATTACTTTTGGCTATCGGCGCGGCGCTTTCTGCCGGTTGGGTTATTCACCACGCTGCTGGTGTCGCCTTCAGTAACAACCTTACGCTGGTTGGAAATTCTGTAATCCAGTCCAAGTATATGACGAGCCTGACGGTTCGATTTCATGTTAACTCCTCAATCCTGTTGCTAGTTTTAAGGACAAATTCGCTTACGCGAAAGAAACGTAACCCCTAAGGTTGCCGATACAGCATAGCAGGTTTTACAGAGTCGGGTGCTGCCCGCTTACCACATAGTTGATGGTCTGCTGGTAGATGTCACTGAGGATGTCATTGTCGGAAGCCTCAACCCATTTGGTCAGCTCCATTAAAATATCATCTTCAGTGACAACGCCTAACTCCGCGCGTAATCCTTGTTCAATCGCGTTGACCAGGGCCGGTTGTGCTGCTGAGGTATTTGCTGAGTGATAAGTAAACATATAATGCCTCCGTGAACATGTATTTATTTAGTACGGCTCGCAGAAAATTAATTCGTATTCAGCATGGCAAATATTTTTGCGGCTGTGGTTAAGATTAGTCCTGGAGTTATTTTAACGCAAGGCGGAATTCTAGTTGTTTACCTCAGAAGAAAATATACTACGTTTGCCAATTACATATCCTCATACAAATAGTGGTCAATTAATATACATTTAAAAGACTACTTATTGCGATTTTTATCATTTATTACAATGGGATAGGGCAAAGCTTAATACACATTAAAATATATATCATGGAATACGCTTACAGAAGAAAAAGTAAGGATAAAAGGAGGGGTATATTCTTTAAAGAAAGGGAGGCCTGTTGGTTTAATATCCATAAATGAAAAAGCATAAACCATTTTCTATATCTGAAGTGCGGGTAATTGACAACAGGCTACCTCCATCGGCATGGTCAACGCAGATTAGCAGCATGGTCTATACTTTATTTTTTGAGCCAACAGGAGAGCAAAAATGACAATCCATAAGAAAGGTCAGGCACACTGGGAAGGCGACATCAAACGGGGTAAAGGTACTGTATCAACAGAAAGCGGCGTGCTTAATCAACAACCGTATGGATTCAATACCCGGTTCGAAGGCGCGCAGGGAACCAACCCGGAAGAGTTAATCGGCGCCGCACATGCGGCCTGTTTCTCCATGGCGCTATCACTCATGCTGGGAGAGGCTGGATTTACGCCCACCTCCATTGACACCACCGCTGACGTATCGCTTGATAAGGTGGATGCGGGCTTCGCCATTACCAAAATTGCACTACAAAGCAAAGTCGCGGTAGCAGATATTGATGCTTCAACTTTCGATCAAATCATCCAGAAAGCAAAAGCCGGATGCCCGGTTTCGCAGGTTCTGAATGCGGAAATCACTCTCGACTACCAGCTTAACGCCTGATAACTCCGCCAGCCCGGTAACGACTCTTGTTTATCGGGCTGTTGAATATCGCTTTTTCTCCCTCTCTCATTTTTTTCACGCTATCGGGCGTTAAAAGTACACAGAGCGAATGAAAATGTATCAGACGGCAGGAACCTCGAGAAGCGTCTTCTTACCGTGTCTTTGTTGGTATTCATTACAGGTGTTAATCATTTTCTTTGCAGCTCCTTTTAGTAAAGAAAGCATTAAATCATCATAATCAACGTAGAATCTGGTTGTTTCGGTTTCCGTTTTTATCTCCCCAATTGCTGCTATTTCAGTGGCTAATTTCAATTTTGCCGCATCGATATCTTTATTCGCTTGTTTCACTGTAGCTGATAAGCTAGTAAAGAAATTTTGCACTGCTTTTAGCCTGTTATTCAATTCTGGAATCAATTTCCCTTCAATCACGCCCGCAGCAATAGAATAGGAAATAATTAATCCAAACGGACCGGCGATTATGCCGGCTGCAGCACCGGCATAAGCTTCCTTACGAATTTTATCCACCTGTGACTGAAAATAACTGCTTTTTTCCGAGAAATCATTGGTTAACTGGCTATCTAATGCCAGCAGTTTTCCGGAAGCGTTGTTGAAACTTTGTGAACTTTCCAGGAGAGCTTTTTGCGCCTCATTCAGTTTCTTGACGCCATCATCTAATATCCTGATGAGAATGTCTTTCTGGGCTGATGCTTTTTTCTCATTGTATTCATCAAATAGTAAAATATACGCTGTGAGTAATTGCGTCACGACACCACACCATTCATAAACAGTTTGTGTCGCTTCAAAATACTTGTCCTGGCTGTCCATAAGCAAAACTTTAATATCACCAACTAAAATAGAAGCTGCCTGCGAGTACTCCTGTTTAAAACGGCTTAACTCTTTTATGGTTTCATCAAAGGTCTTCCAGGGGATGACCTGGTCGAGGTATTTGTTATAAAGATCTAATGCCCCATCTGCGGTTTCGATCGCGCTTTTAACTACCTCTACAGTTTGATCTGCAAATATTCCAGTCATAATCACTTGCCTCTTTAAATATATAAATTGCAATTAAGCCTCTGTTTTACAACTTATTCTTACCTATTACCTCCAGATAACTTTTGTAGCTTTAGTTAACATTCCAGAAGCTGGAAATACTGCCAGCTGCCTGCTTATCTACGCAGGGTACGATTACTCTGCTGCATTTTCTCCAGAATACGACCAAAAGAAACTGTTTTGCTTCCTACTTTCACCATTCCATCTTCCGGCAAGTAGCTAAATTTGACGTACAGTATATTGTTGCTGGTTTTATCTTTTGGCTTCATAGCCAAAATGGCTTGCTGTAATGCTTTTAGGTCGGAGGGGATCCCCACCGCATCGGTGATATCGGTACCGGGCACAAATTTCGATACCTGATCAACAGTTTGAGTCAATATATCCTGCAGCGGAAATAAGCCGGTAAAACGTTGTTTGGGTTTATATTTTGTCACTCCCATATAAATGTCAGGTAGACCTTTAATGTGGTTTTCAATACTGCGAGTTTTATTTTGCAACATAAATTCGCTAATCTCTACCGGAGAGCCGATCAATACCAGCGGTTTCACTCCTGCACCTTTTTCGGAAAAGAGATAGTTGTTATTGCTGCTTTTTACTGCTTTCTGCAACTCGCCACGATCCACGATTAAGCTGTAATATTTACCCTCTTTCACAACAGGTTTGGGTTCACGCCACATATTGATACCGCTAGCTTGTGCTAAACTGGATGCCATCATGTAACCGAAAAACGTCAATGTTACGGATAGTTTCATTAACTTTACCTTTTTAATTAGCCAAAAAAATAGCACTCGTAAAAAGTATAAAGCCGTGGTTGCAACAAAACTTAAACGTCGCTCACTTCACCGATAAGCATTTATTTATCTTAATAATGTAAATTCCCTGTCCAATAATACCTGAATTATTACCCTTTGAATTCAACTACTTGCAGTTATAGTGCTAAATAACAATAAATCTACTGGAAGTATACAGTTTGTGTACGAAAGGTGATTTTTATGATTACGGAAACCTGAAATTGTCAGACTATCTGTAAATGCTATGAAATTGTATTGTAGATCCGATTGCGCCCGGTGCTGATGACTACCGGGGCAATAGTGGTTGGTTTAGCCCTGATAGAGTTCGCCAGCGGTGTAGACGCCACAAGCCGTTTTGGCCAGGGCTGGTGGTTGCCTCCGGAATGCTGACAGGAAATCTGTTTACGATGTTTGTTCTGCCCACCGTTTGTGTCTGGCTGGCGCGCGATTGCGACAGCATGTCAGAGCGAAGTTCTCTTTCATCAGCTCAACGTAGCGCATACCACGTCATTTGCTGTTGTCGCGGTCTACTTTTTCGCCCTAAAATCTGCTCGCCATGTTGCTTTCTTTAGCAAACATCAAAATCAGTCAACGTAAATATCATTAATAGCCATATCACGGAGGATGATCTTTATTCCTGAGAGAGGAGGGGTATTATTTCTACGTTCTACATTAACGGGTTAACGTGCAGATGTAGAGGTTATTTATATAATTATTGGAGCAACAACAATGAATAAATTCTCCCTTGCTACAGCAGGTATTATCGTGGCAGCGCTGGTAACCAGTGTTAGCGTGAATGCGGCAACAGATACTACTAAAACAAACGTTACGCCTAAAGGTATGAGCTGCCAGGAGTTTGTTGATCTCAATCCGCAGACGATGGCGCCAGTCGCTTTTTGGGTGCTGAATGAAGATGAAGATTTTAAAGGCGGGGACTACGTTGATTTCCAGGAAACTGAGACGACAGCAGTGCCGTTAGCCGTTGAGCTTTGTAAGAAAAACCCGCAGAGTGAATTAAGCAAAATAAAAGACGAAATCAAGAAAGAACTCTCAAAATAAGAGTAAACTGATATCAAAACCCGGCCTGTGTGTCGGGTTTTACTATTTGTGACACCGTCACAAATGACATCTTCCATTTCTTCTACCAATCACGTGGTATTGCACTATTTTCATTAGAGCCCTTTCACTATATGGAGACCTAATGAAAATTTTACCGCTGACACTCTTTATCATTCCTTTTCTGGCCGGATGTGGCGCCAATAATACGCCGCCGCAAACGCCTATTCCTGGGGAAAAAACCTCTGCCAAATTACGTACCCTGGAAACAGGCGCGGCGGCTATTCAATCCAGACCACCTGTCGATGCCATCAGTACCTACCTTGACGGGTTCCATTTTTATAGCGGTGATAAAAACGGACAGATGGAAGCGCACCATTACGTTACCGTCCTGAACGAAGATGTCATGCAGGCGGTGATTTACGACGGCAATACGAAAAACGCGCGCCTGATGGGGGTGGAGTACATTATCAGCGAACGTTTATTTAAAACGCTTCCTCCCGAGGAGAAAAAACTGTGGCACAGCCACCAGTACGAGGTGAAATCCGGTAGCCTGGTGGCGCCTGGCTTACCGCAGGTCGCTGATAAGGCGTTGATGAGTAAGATTGTTAATACTTATGGCAAGACCTGGCACACCTGGCATACCGATCGGGATAAAACCCTGCCAATGGGTATCCCTGCGCTGATGATGGGCTTTACTGGCGACGGGCAGCTTGACCCCGCGCTGCTGGCCGATCGGGATCGCCGCCTGGGAATTGATACCCAGGCCATTAAACGCGAGCGGCAGGATCTGCCTGAACATCCCGTTATCAAGGGGGCTAACGCCTGGGAGCAGGGGGAGGTTATCCAGCTACAGCGTGTTCAGGGCTCTGGCGAACACGGGCGAGGCGATACCGCGCACTTCGGTACATCTGAGCAATCCCGACAATAATTCCACGGTTTTACACGCAGATACGAAAAAGAACGTCCGTTAAGTGACAGTGTCACGTAAAGATTAGCCCCATAGTCTATGCTTGTTCTTCGGATGCTGTAGAGGTTATGGGTTAAACGGAGCGACAGATGAGTTCAAAAATTTTTTGCAAAAGCTGGGGGGCTGAATATATCGCCGCTGATGTTGTCCGCTTTCGTCTTTGGGCCACCGGTCAGCAAAAGGTTATGCTCAGGCTTGCGGGTAAAGACCAGGAAATGCAGGCGAGCGGTGACGGCTGGTTTACGCTGGACGTCTCCGGGGTGACGCCAGGTACGGAGTATAACTTTGTACTCAGCGATGGCATGGTGGTCCCCGATCCGGCTTCCCGCGCCCAAAAAACTGACGTCAACGGTCCGTCATATGTGGTTGATCCAGGCAGCTACGCGTGGCGCAACACCGGGTGGAAAGGTAGCCGTTGGGAGCAGGCCGTGGTGTACGAGATGCATACAGGCACGTTCACTCCGGAAGGCACCTTCCGCGCCGCAATAGCGAAGCTGCCTTATCTCGCTGAACTCGGCGTTACCGTTATTGAAGTGATGCCCGTTGCGCAATTTGGCGGCGAACGCGGCTGGGGCTATGACGGCGTACTGCTTTACGCGCCGCATTCTGCCTATGGGACGCCGGATGATTTCAAAGCGTTTATTGACGCCGCGCATGGGTATGGTCTTTCCGTCGTCCTGGATATTGTGCTGAACCATTTCGGCCCGGAGGGAAATTATTTACCGCTATTGGCGCCGGCGTTTTTCCACAAAGAGCGCATGACGCCGTGGGGAAACGGTATCGCCTATGATGTCGACGCCGTGCGGCGCTATATCATCGAGGCACCGTTATACTGGCTGACAGAATACCATCTCGACGGCTTACGCTTTGACGCTATCGATCAGATTGAAGACAGTAGCGCAAAGCATGTGCTGGTTGAAATCGCACAACGTATTCGGGAAGACATTACCGACAGACCCATTCATCTGACTACCGAAGATAGCCGCAATATTATTTCTCTGCATCCCCGTGATCAGGGCGGCAATGCGCCGCTGTTTACCGCCGAATGGAATGACGATTTTCATAATGCCGTCCACGTTTTCGCGACCGGAGAGACCCAGGCCTACTACAACGATTTTGCTGATGCCCCGGAAAAACACCTCGCGAGAGCGCTGGCCGAAGGATTCGCTTATCAGGGAGAAACTTCACCACAAACCGGCGAACCTCGCGGCGTAAAAAGTACCGGACAACCCCCGGTCACCTTTGTGGATTTTATTCAGAATCACGATCAGGTCGGTAACCGCGCCCAGGGCGACAGACTGATAACCCTGGCGGGTGCTGAACGAACAAAAGTATTGCTCGCCACGTTGCTGCTTTCACCGCATATTCCGCTGCTTTTTATGGGCGAAGAGTATGGCGAAAGCCGTCCTTTTCTTTTTTTTACCGATTTCCATGGGGATTTAGCCCGCGCCGTTCGTGACGGTCGCGCAAAAGAGTTTGCCGATCATGCAGGGGAAAATGTTCCGGACCCGAATGCGCCAGAGACCTTCCAACGCTCAAAACTTAACTGGAAGCAACAGCACAGTGAAGAGGGTAAAGCGTGGCTGGCGTTTACCCGCGAACTACTGCTTTTGCGCCAGAAGCATATCGTACCGCTGTTGTCCGCTGCCCGTGAGAGCTCAGGAACGGTATTGCAAACCGCGCCCGGGTTTATTGCCGTTAGCTGGCGTTTTCCGGGAGGAACACTGTCACTGGCGCTGAATATTAGCGCCACGACAGTATTGCTGCCCGATTTACCGGGTAAGACTCTCTTCGCCTGGCCGAATGAATCCACCGGGTCGCTTTCCCAACATTCTCTTATTGTCCGCTTAGCCCAGGGAGAGTCTGCATCATGATCCCAACTGCAACGTATCGCCTTCAGTTTCGTAATGGCATGACCTTCGATCGCGCTGCGGCGCTGGTGCCTTACCTTAAAAATCTGGGTATCAGCCATCTTTATGCCTCACCCATCTTTACCGCCACCAAAGCGTCAACGCATGGTTATGATGTCACCGATGCGAATGAGATTGAGCCCTCTATTGGCGGGCGCGAAGGATTTGAAAGACTGGTGGCTGAACTTAAAGCACAAGGTCTGGGATTGATCATCGATATTGTGCCTAATCACATGGCCAGCTCGCTGGAAAACGCCTGGTGGCGCGACGTGCTTGAATATGGCAAGGAGAGCCGTTACGCGCGCTATTTCGATATTGACTGGTCGCGCCGACTGACGCTGCCTTTTTTAGGCGACACGTTTGACGCCGTGCTGGAAAACGGAGAAATTGCGATCAAGCCCGATCCCGCCACGGGTAAACCCACGTTCGCCTATTATGATAACTATTATCCGCTTGCGCCGGCGACGTGGCAGGGGCGCGAGGCTGAAATACTGGCGCTTACCGATAAAGCCGCCATTGCTGATTTGCATGAGCGCCAGCCGTGGAAATTAATGTCCTGGCGCGATGCCGCTCGCTCGCTCTCATATCGGCGTTTCTTTGAGGTCACAGGGCTGGTAGGAATGCGGGTGGAAGATAAAATCGTCTTCGACGATACACATCGGCTGATTCTGGAGCTGGTCAGAACGGGGGCGGTTGACGGTTTACGTATCGATCATATCGACGGCCTCGCCGATCCGAAAGCCTATCTTGCGCGTTTACGTCAGGAAGTGGGGCCGGCGTGCTATATCACCGTGGAAAAAATTCTCGCTAAAGGCGAGCAACTTCCTGACGACTGGCCGGTTTCCGGCACCACAGGCTATGAATTCATCGCCTCGCTGGCGGAGGTGCTGGTTGACGATGAACAGATAGACAATTTGCGCCAGGCTTACGAGACCGTTAAAGGCGCGCCAGTGGATATGCGGGCGGAATTACGGGCAGCTAAATTGCTGATGGTCGATCGCAATTTCGAGGGGGAATTTACCCGGCTGCTCGCGATTGCGCTATCGATTGCCAGCGAGCTACAGATCGCACACGAAGAGAGCGTCGTTCGGCAGGCGTTACGCGAGTTATTAATTGCCTTTCCCGTATATCGCACTTACGGCACAGCAGAAGGGCTACCGCCGACCGATATTTGCCTGTTACACCGTATTGTGGAACGGGTAAAGACGCTTGAAAACCCTCCGCAGCCAGAAGCGCTTACATTTCTGAGCCGCCTTCTTACCGGCGATGTTCCCACCTCCAGCCAGGAGGAGGCGACACAGTTTCGCGTTCGGTTCCAGCAACTCACCGGTCCGCTGATGGCGAAATCGGTAGAGGATACGCTTTTCTTTCGTCAAAACATGGGACTGGCGTTAAATGAAGTCGGCGCCGAGCCCGTCACCCATCACTTCTCCATCGAACGCTTTCACCATGAGATGAAAACCCGACAGGCGCGACAGCCTGATGCGTTATCCGGTACGTCGACCCACGATACCAAGCGAGGCGAGGATGCGCGAGCACGGCTGTATACGCTTACCGAAGCGCCGGAACAGTGGAGCGAATGTCTTGCTCGCTGGCGGCAGATGAACCAGACCCATGTCAAATTTTTGAATGATGGCACTGCGCCAAAATCGGCGGATACGTGGATGTTATATCAGGCGCTGACCGGCGTCTGGTCCCCGGTGCTACAACCACAGGACGAAAAAGGTTTAAACGCGCTGAAAACACGCTTTGAAGCCTTTGTGGAGAAAGCGCTACGCGAAGCGAAGTTACGTACCGATTGGGTGGACAGTAATGAGGCTTACGAAACGGCAATGCTTGATTACGCCCGTTATTTACTGGCGCCGGATAATCAGACATTTTTGCAGGATTTTTATCGTTCCTTGCAACCCTTCATCCGCGCAGGGCTGGTTAACAGCCTGACGCAGACCGTTATCAAATTAACCGCGCCGGGAGTACCTGATATCTATCAGGGGAGCGAGGCGTTGAATTTTAGCCTTGTCGATCCCGACAACCGCCGCGAACCAGATTTCGCCACGCTGGCGCAGCAGTTAGACCAACTGACGTCGGGAGTTTTCTCGCGCGAAGAGAGTTGGCTGAACGGGCAGGTAAATCAGTATGTCACAGCCGCATTACTGCGTCTGCGTCAGCAGAATCATGAGCTCTTCCGTTTTGGCGACTATATACCGCTGCGGGCTGTTGGTCAGCGTGCCGACAAGGTCATCGCTTACGCCAGAGTCGATCATGATGATGCGCTGATTGTTGTTGCGCCCCGACTGGTGTTCGCCGAATGTGACGGCTTATTGTCACAATCGCATAGCGTTTTCTGGTCAGGAACCGACATTATTATACCCGGACAGCTTAATCAGCATCGTTATCGCAATGTGCTTACCCAGGAGAGGTTAATGCCTGGTGAACGCCTGTCGTTGGCCTCACACCAGGGCGGCGTACTGGTTTTAATAGCGACTGAGTTTATGTGTTGATGTGCCGTGACAGGACAACGTTTACCGTGGGTGGAGAAAGAGAATGACAACAAACAGGGCTTTTGAAATCAGAGCAGGATACAGCCATACGCTTGGCGCAAATTATGACGGCGAAGGTGTGAATTTCGCTATTTTTTCCGCCCATGCGGAACGCGTCGAGCTTTGTCTTTACGATCCGAGCGGGGAGCATGAAATCGCTCGTCTGGAGTTACCGGAATATACCGACGAAATATGGCACGGCTATGTCCCGAAGTTGCAGCCCGGCGCGCTGTATGGGTACCGCGTTTACGGCCCTTATGACCCGGAAAATGGCCATCGCTTTAACCCCAATAAGCTGCTTATTGACCCTTATGCCCGTGAGCTGGTGGGCGATATTCAGTGGAATGATGCGCATTTCGCGTATCAATTACTTCATGACGATAAAGATTTGACCTTTGATGACCAGGATAGCGCGCCATTTACGCCTAAATGCCGGGTGATTGATCCGGCTGAGGCTAACTGGGAGGATAGACAACGGCCTTCCATACCGTGGTCGAACGCCATTATTTATGAAACGCATGTAAAAGGCTTTACCCAGCTTAATTCCGCGATCCCTGAGCCTCTACGCGGTACGTTTGAGGGCATGGGGCATAAAACCAGCGTGGATTACATTAAAAGTCTGGGCATTACCTCCGTCGAGCTTTTACCCGTTCACTGGTTCCCGGACGATCAGCATCTGCTCGATAAAGGACTGAAAAATTTCTGGGGATACAACTCGCTTGGCTTTTTTGCGCCGGCGACGCGCTACTATGGTCCAAAAGGTATTCAGGGATTCCGCGATATGGTGCGCGCTTTCCATGATGCCGGCATCGAAGTGATACTGGATGTGGTCTATAACCATACGGCAGAAGGGAATGAGCTTGGTCCCACGCTATCATTTAAAGGTATCGATAACTTCTCCTACTATCGCACCATGCCCGATCAGCATCGCTATTACATTAACGATACAGGGACAGGTAATACCGTCAATACCTCTCATCCACGGGTACTGCAAATGGTGATGGATTCGCTTCGCTATTGGGCGGAGTCAATGCATGTCGACGGCTTTCGTTTTGATTTGGGCACCATTCTTGGTCGTGAGCCGGAAGGCTTTGATCAGAGAGGCGGTTTTTTTGATGCGGTAACGCAAGACCCGGTGCTGGCAAAACTGAAACTGATTGGCGAACCCTGGGATATCGGACCGGGCGGCTATCAGGTTGGCGGTTTTCCACCAGGGTGGGGCGAATGGAATGATAAATACCGCGATACGGTGCGCGAATACTGGAAAGGTGACAACGTCACAAATGATTTCGCTGCACGCCTGCTGGGTTCCGGCGATCTCTATGATTTGCGCGGCCGTCGCCCCTGGTCAAGCGTTAACTTTATTACTGCCCATGACGGCTTCACGCTGAACGATCTGGTGTCTTATAACGACAAGCATAATGAAGCCAATGGCGAAGATAATAATGACGGGCATAATGATAACCGCTCCTGTAACTATGGCGCAGAAGGGCCAACCGACGACGAGGGCATCAATGCGATACGCGAGCGACAGAAACGTAATTTCCTGACCACCTTGCTTTTCTCGCACGGCACGCCGATGTTATTAGCGGGCGATGAGTTTGGCCGCAGTCAGATGGGTAATAACAATGGCTACTGTCAGGACAGTGAAATATCGTGGGTCCACTGGGATAATTTGCCGGAAACCGCCAATGCGCTACGGGAGTTTACCCGTCATCTGATTCAACTGCGCACCACGCAACCGTTGCTGCGCCGGGAGAGCTGGCGTGACGGTCTGGAGATCCGCTGGTTTAACGCCGGGGGAGGACCGCAGCAATCCGAGCAATGGGATGAGGGATCGACGATAGGCGTATGCATTAGTCGTCCCGATCTCCAGCCGGAAGCGGGGATCTGGCATGACGCCTTACTGCTTTTCAATCCGTTTGAAGGCAGCGTACCGTTCCGTATTCCGATGTGGGGAGAAGGCGGCTGGGTACTTGAACTGACGACTGCCGATAACGCGCAGCAGGGAATGCGGATTACCGAAGAAATGGATTTCGATCTGGCCGGGCGCAGCATCGTGTTATTCAGACGCCCCTGATAGTGAAACCGCGCTCCGGACCCAACCGGCCTTTATGGCCGGTTTTTTTACTGGCGCTTCCCGGTAACCGCAAACTTTAGTAGCTACCTCAATGAGTTATTGACCACTGAATTTTCTACGATAACATGACTAACAATATACACATGATAAGAACCACTACACTGGGAAATCGTTGTGTGGTGAAGTTGATATTATTTGATTGTTAAAAAAATAATATCAATCTATTGTTTTTAATGGTTTTTTATCACCATTCGGAGATGGATGATGAGTTGTATTACAAAAAGCATACAGAATGAATATGTTTTATTGATGGAAAACGCTTTTTCTGAAAAATATAAACACGCATTTATAAATTTAGAACTGAAGGAATTACGTAGATTCATCCTGAAAGAGATAATTAGCTCTCCCGATTTAGATAATCAACTTACAAACCTAATTGTGTTGCTAAATAAATTTTGGGATACTCACGCTGCGGCGCTTACAACAGAAATTCGGGCGTCTAAAAGTTATCGATTATTACTTCCGATTCAACGCTTTGGTTATAACATATCTAATCATCTTAGATCTCTTGGAATTTATTTTGATAGCATCATAATGGTTGATCCATTACATTTCCCTTCTCTTAGTTCTCTGCATTCATTTTTATCATTACCACCAGATAATAGCTATGTCCGCATGCGCAGATTGGTATTGCTTGAACATGTTTCCAATCTATTTCGCGCCATCCCATTTATGACTATTGATGATGATTATCCAATTTTTCTAATCGTCCCTGAATTACTAGATTTTGATAAAGAACGCAATCATGAACAATCTGCCGCTTTTCTAAGTCAGCTCTTTTTTAAAGATAGAAAAATGGATTACGCTACTTATTTGGCGTTTATTGAGCACTTTGGGAGAAATGAACAAACATTCCAGAAGATTCTAACAAATAAAGAACTATTAAAAAAATTGCTTGATAATTTCAATAACATCGAAAAAGAAGTCTGGGTTTACGATACAGATTTAAAGAGTTTTACAACAAGAGAGGTAGATCTTCTGGATTATGATCTGCCGTCAGCTATAGCAACCTTACTGGGGAAGGTTGAAGGTGCAATTTATGCACAACGTTCAACTCAATTATCGGCAACACTATTAGGCATTGATCCGGTTATTTATAGCAACCATATGTTTTTACATGAATGGACTACGGAGCAATTGGTCAAGGATTATGGTAAATTAAATCCTCTTTCTTCTGAAGAGCAAGCGATTACAGTGGGCCTTTCAGCCGCGGAAGTAAAATTCCTTACTGCGCTTTCCGATCTGGAATTAAAAAAGATTAGAGAAAGAGGTCAACTGGAATCCTTAAGACATGAACTAAGAATTTCAAGGCATGACTTGCAAGGAAAAAAACCAGATCAAATGCAAGATGCGGCAGATAATTTTTCAAAACATTTAATCAATGTGGTCGAAGAGTATGGAAAGTCGCATGAAACAGCCATTAAGAATTCAAAGAAAAAAAAGATCTCGTCCGGATTAATTTTTGCAGGAACAGCCACGTTAGGTATAGCTTCTCTTGCCATGCCGCAACTGACATTACTTTCAGCAGCAGCAACGGGAATTGGTCTGGCCTTTGGTGGTAAAAGTCTGGCAGATATTTTTAGTGAACATAAAGCTCATAAAAATGAAATCCAGATATTAGAAAGAACACCCGTATCGCTTTTGTATGGAGCATATAAAAAGAAATAGTAATACTGTGTATACCGTCTGGTAGCGGAAGTCTGGCATTTGATAGTTTTTGAAGCATGGGCTCGTATCAGGGAAACTATCCCCCTCTGTACAGAGAGGACGGCGGGAGTAATCCCGCCTCCTACTCGATGCTCAGAATGTACTTGGCTGGTTATTTGCAGCCTGGATGCTGTTATGCCTGTACTTAACTAATTTTAATATCGTCGAGGTTGATATCTTCCTCTTCATGATCATTACTTATAACAACATCCCGATGAACATCTTTTTTGATGACAGCATAGACAGTTGCCGTTACTAATATATTAACTAACAACGCCATAATACCCGCCATTGGATGTGACATTGTTGGAATCATCAAAACACCACCAAAAGGTACAGTTGCATCAGCACCATATACCATGGTGATTGCGCCACCACAAGCACCGCCGATTGCCGCTGCAGCAATACCGCGAACGATATCATTCATCACTATAGGTATAGATCCTTCAACAATATTTACTACCCCCATAGGAACCGCCGACTTTAACATTTCGATTTCTTCATTATTATAGATATTTTTGCGAAGAAGTTTGGCGATAAAAAACGCAAGCCCAAAACCGATAGGTGTTGCCGTATTAACTAGCTGAAGGGCAGTAATTGGCTCATTTATTCCCTGTGCCTGAAGTGTTAAAACGAATGCGAAGCAGGTTTTATTGATCGGACCGCCAAAATCAACGATACACAACGCCCCAATAACAGCACCTAATAGTAAATTAGATGAAGTTCCCATACTTCTCAGGAACGATGTGAGAGCATCGGTAAAAATACCAATAGGCGTACCGATGATATAGACCATGATCAGGGCACTGAGAATGGATGCAAAAAATGGCACAATCAATGTCGGCATCAAACCCCGTGCCCAGTCAGGAACCTTCACGTTTTTAATGATAGCAAGTGCAATATACCCGGAAATATAGCCCCCGATCATACCACCGATGAAACCCGCACCAATGGAGTTAGCCGCCAGGCCTACCACAA